>JAJOLG010000034.1 GCA_021129445.1 Candidatus Altimarinota bacterium
GTTACCTGCAAGGCGAAGAAAGATAAACAGTAGAACATAAATTGAAAATATTGAACCGAGAATTTAAACATATAATTGGAAAATTGACTTACATAAATAATTTTGTTTTTGCCGACCCGCATAAAAGAGAAGCCCACGCACATTGCACACATTTGCAAATCGCACTGGCTGACCCACAAACCGGAATTTACAAATGAGTGCAATTTACCCGACACACACGAAAGAATGAAACATCAATTAAGAATTTAATAAATAAACTTACAATGAAATATTTTTGGAGACTTTGTACAATTGTAATTCTATTTGGGTTAACAATCCTATCAGGTTGCACTGGTTGTAATAACCGTAGCGAAAGATTGAATGAAACAAAAACTAAAGAAAAATCAAATACTGAGGAACAGAATACATTGAATAATGATTCTGACAATTCAGAAAGAAAAATTAGTAAAGCAGTCTTTTTTATAGAAAACTCTGAAAGTATGTTTGGCTATGTAAGTGGCTTTACAGAATACGTTGATGTTATTTCTGAATTAGCAGAAAAGCCAAAGTTTGCAGAAGAAAAAACACAGCGTGAGTTCTATTTTATTAATGGTGGAGATATTCTTAAAGTAACACCAATAGGAAACAATCCTGCTGTTTTGAAAAAAAAATTAAACACAACTGGATTTAATTGTGGTGATAAAACAAAAAGCAACCTAAATTCAATGTTTCAAAAAGCACTTGAGAAAGCAAGGAAAGATACAATATCTATATTAATATCTGATGCAATATATGACTTGGGAAAACCAAATGCACCAATGAATGCATTAGCAACAGAGGGTAGAGAGACTCGAAGCAGATTTATTGAAAGACTTGGTGATGGAGATTTACAAACAATAATGATTAAATTGTATTCTCATTTTGATGGAAACTATTTCCCTGTTAATGGTGGAAGAATACCAATAAAACAGACACGACCCTATTATATTTGGATTTTTGGTGAAACGGAATTGTTAAATAGATATTTCCCCGAAGAATATATCAAGTCATTAAAAGGGTATGCAGATATGGCAAGATTTATAAAGTTTGATGAATTGAATATTCCTTATCAGGCAGTATCTCAAAATATAATAGGACGTTTTAAGTTTGATAAGATAAGTAAGAACAAACTAAAGGATGTAAAATCTGACAGAAATGGTCAAGGTTTTCAATTTTCGTTTGCAACAGATTTTTCATCTCTACCTTATTCTGATTCATATTTTCAAACAACTAATAATTATTCATGTAGTGATGACAATTATGCAGTAACATCTGTTACAAAAATTAAGAAAAAGGCTTATGAAATAACATCATTTATTCCCACTCATATGATAACGGCTTCTACTCAAAACAATCCTTATTGCGAGTTAAACATATCGCTTAAAAATGTTGTGCCAATATGGATTGTCAATACAAATTCCGATGATGAATCAAACATTAAAAGTGACACAACACAAACCTTTGGCTTTAAATTTCTAACGAATGCAATAAGCGAGGCCTATTCATATAAGAACAAAGAAAAGAATATTACAAATTTCACATTTGAAATAATTAAATAAACATATTATGAAAGATATTTTTGCAACAATTTATGAAACGTGGTTTCAATTGTATGATTCTCAATTCTCATTGATTTTCGACACACTTTATAATGCTGGTTACATAATGTTTGGACTTTCGTTCATTCTAATACCCCTAATTTTATGGCTTCTTTTCTATTATGTGTGGAATTATCCTTATGGAAAACTTTGGCACTGGTTAGTATGGCTAATAATTACATTTTTAATTGTGGCAGGTTCAACTTTTGGTATTGCAAACAATGAAATATTTGTTTCAGTTAATCAAGCCCTTATTGATGCATTAGCCGACCCTGAATCGGGTTATGAACAGTTTGCAAAAACACTACCACTAAAATATGCCTTGTTTAATGGTATATTAACAATTGGTGTAGGCATTATTTACAGCTTGGTATTAAAGCAGTTTAGTAAAATTCAAATTCATTTACCTTTTTAATTGACATATTATGGCAAAGAAATTATATATTTTCGGAATTGGTGGTACTGGTTCAAGAGTTTTAAAAGCATTCACAATGTTGCTTGCATCTGGTTGTAAACTTGAAAACGACTTTGATACTGTAATACCAATAATTATTGACCCCGACACAAGTAACGGTGACTTAAATCGCACCAAAGATATTCTGCGACTGTATCAGGAAATAAGAAATCAAATCCAGCAACCAGATGATTTTTATAAACAAGAAATAAAAACAATAAATGAATTAGCGAATAATTCGGCAGTAATAAATCCTGAATATTTCCAGTTTAAACTGGAAGGAGTTGAACAAAGCACTTTTGGGCAATATATTGGTTTTGATAGTCAAAGCCATGATTTTAAGAAATCAAAAGATGACAAAAATTTCATTCGTTTGCTTTATTCAGACAGCAACTTAAAATCTGATTTAAATGTTGGATTTAAAGGAAATCCTAATATGGGTTCTATTGTATTAAATCAATTTACAAATTCGGAGAATTTCAGAAAATTTGGTCAAACTTTTAATGATGGAGATGCAGTTTTTATAATCAATTCTATATTTGGAGGAACGGGAGCAGCAGGTTTTCCACTTTTATTAAAAAACCTTAGAGGAAATGACCAATTACCACACCACGAAAAAATTAAGGATTCACAAATCGGGGGAATAACATATTTGCCATATTTTGCTCTAAATAAGCAAGACGAGGTTAATTCAGAATCATTTGAAGAAAAGGCAAAAATTGCACTTGATTATTACAACAGAACAATTATAGACAAGA
The DNA here is from genome assembly GCA_021129445.1 of Candidatus Altimarinota bacterium. Lineage (GTDB taxonomy): Bacteria > Patescibacteriota > Gracilibacteria > JAJOLG01 > JAJOLG01. The sequence goes on from JAJOLG010000034.1 coordinate 2,829, forward strand.
ATCAAATCAATACTTTATATTTTATTGGCAATAAAGGAAATACTAAACACTTTGAATATTCTGTTGGAGGAAAAGAACAAAAGAATGATGCACATTTCCTTGAAATGGCAGGAGCTTTAGCAATTCTTGATTTTTGCAAGAATATTAATAAAATTTCTAATACTACACAAATCAAAGAGTTTGGAATTGAAAACACAACAGAAAATATCAGTTTTAATGACTTAAATATAGAAAATAACAAAGAGGTTTCAGCCCCATTAACAAAATTCAAACTCTACACAGAGTATCTAAAAAAAGGATTGCCAAAGTCATTGAATGTTTCAAGGTGGACGAAAAGCAATATTAAGTTAGTGAAAGGAAGTAAAAACTCAATACTTGATAAAAACTATTTTAACAGTTCTGAATACAAAATACAAATTGAAGCATTTAATAAACATTTTGAGGATTGGCTTAAAGAAATGGGAGAAAATAAACCAGCATTTAATCCTTATAATATTGTTGATTGGGACAATGCACTAAATCTATTAAAAGGCAATGAACCAAAAGGCAATAAAAGTTTTAAGGTGCTGGATAAAGAAAACTGTAAGCTAATAGATGACAGTAGTATTAAATCATCTATAGAAAAAAAGCATACGACATTGATAAAGTTATTTAGTAAATCAACCGAAAATGTATTAAATAAACGTAACCTTTTAATAAGATAAATCATGGCAAAAGTATATAGACTTCACGAAGGACAAGATGGTACTGGTTGGTTTTCAAGTAAGCCCATCGGCACAGAAGAATTAAAAACAATTAAAACGGAAGGCAAAGATGTTGCGACATCAATCCCAAGTCCATTTGCAAGAGTAGATTTGGTAAAGTCAGCTTTTAAATGGGTTGCTGAGAATGGTATTGATGGAACAACAGCCCATCATAAATTAGTTTCTGACGCATTAGATGTAGCGCAACTATTCTATGCTTCACAAAAGTTTGCGAGTAAAATCCAGATTGTAGCTTGGAACCCAAAAGAAAGGTTAAAGGATTTGGTTGAGAATGGAAATACACGACATTCAAAATTTGCTGCTACTCTTCGATTATTTTGGAATCAAGATAGTGTGCCAAATAATGAAAGAGGGAATAAAGTTCTGTACAACTTTGAATCTGTAAACAGATTGTATTTTCTGCTGAACAAGGAATCTAATACTATTATTGGAGGAACATCCCCTGCAACCCTATTTTTTGCTTCGCCTGATGTTAAAAAAGCAACAGCAAACCTAAATATTAGAATAGGTCAGGACAAGTTATTCGATGATGAATATGCATCTTTAGCAAAGAGAGAAACTTCATTTGTTGAATATATTTACACACTTGCAAAACAACCAAAATTTGCTGACCATTTTCCAGAGGTATTCTCTTATTTGGAAGAAATCAGAGAAAATATCCTTAGTGCAGAACTTCGACAAAAAGTTTCAAATTTTGATGCAGAAGAAATTAATGCTTTTACACCTTGTCCTGTACTTGATAATGAAAATGACCCCTGCGAAATACTTGGAATTCCATTGGGCATTCAAACAGTTAATGGTAATGAAATTGAAGACGAAAGTGATTTTGTTGTAAAAAGTGATTATCAAATAACAGGTGTAAAACCGCTGATATTGCCATATCATAAATTTTCTAAAAAGTGGACTTATACAACTAAAGGAATAATATGGGATGAGAATACAAAGATTCCAGTAAAAAATACATTTAGTTCAAAAGATTCAAAACTACCAATCCAACATGATAGTTATTATTGGTTAACTATTGGCAACTTTTTTGAGGATAAAATTGTTGAACTTCCTTATCCAATAGATGATATAAAATTTAAAACTTGCGGGTCAAAAAACCATTTATTACCACTTACCCCAACATTCTTTAAATATTTTAGTGCAGAAAAGGTTACTGAATATTTAAAAATTGAAGAAAAATCAGGCGGATTAATTCAGGTTGAATTAAACATTCCGGTAAAAGGTGGAAAAATAACATTTAAAAAGAATTATTCCACAGCAGATAGAAATATTGAGAAGTTTGAAATTCACTTAGCTGTATTTCCATTCCTTAAAGCAGATAATTCAAGCATTACATATACATTAGGTCTTTTGGATGACAGACTTGAAAAGAATGATAACCTTTTACTTAGTTGTTATAACAAAGGAAAAGAATTGGAATTGAAAAGTCCTATTACAAGAAACCCCGGAGAAGGAGGAGAACTCAAAAGTATATATTATAAAAGCAGTGAGCAATTCGACTTATTAAAACTTGGCAATCAATCTGCAAAAGGATTTATTGTTCCAATTCTCAAGCAATGTTCTGGTAATAATCAAATAAATTTTGCGATTGATTTTGGCACAACAAATACTCATATCGAATATAAATATGGTGATAACGATTCCACTTCATTTGACAATACTACTTCTACACCGCTATGGCAATCATTAATCAAAAGAAATGAAAAAGGAATAGACCCTGAATATTTTGAAAATGAAATTACTTTTGAACAGGAGATGTTGCCTTATTCATTTTCTAAAGGCAATGAACAGCTTCAATTTCCATTAAGGACTGCACTGGTTCATAATCGACTAATAAACTTTAATGAGAATATTGATATTATTAGGCAAGTAAACAACTATTTATTACTTGAAAACAGAAATGTTCCAAATTATTTAGAATTGAATACACAAATTAAATGGAGCAACTATGCAGATACTGTAGATGAAAAGAAAGTTGAAAGTTTTATTGAATTTCTCGCAACTTTAGTGTTTTACAAAACACTTCTTTTGGGTGGCAATACAAATAATACAACAATTACATGGTTTTATCCTGTCAGTATGGACGAAGGCGAATTAGGTGTGTTTTTTAAACTTTGGAAACGAGTCTATAAAAAAGTATTTAATCAAGAAGCAACAGACGATAAATTAAAAGGAATACCTGAAAGTATTGCCCCTTATATGTTTTACAAATCATCTGTTGAAGGACTTAGTCTTTCTATTGATATTGGTGGTGGTTCATCTGATATTGCTGTTTTTGATGAAGATGAAGACAAAGCAAAGCTAATATCATCATTCAAATTTGCCGGGAACGCAATTTTTGGAGATGGATACCCATCGAACGAATATCAAAACAATTCGGATAGGAATGGATTTGTAAGAACGTTTAAGGAAGCATCCTTTAATGCCATTAAAGGAGATAAACAAAAAGAAGGAATATTAAATAACATTTTAAATGTTAGAAAAAACTCATCAGACTTTAGTAGTTACTTATTTGCCTTAGAGAAAGATAGCTCAATCAACTTTAGTTATTCAAGGTTATTGGAAAAAGACAAGAGATTAAAACTTACTCATTTTGTATTTTATGGTGCAATTGCATATTATTCGGCTATCCTGCTAAAAAAATCAGGAATTGGTATTCCAAAATACATTTTGCTAAGTGGTACTGCATCAAAATCTGCTTCAATACTCGATTCAACAGATGATTTTAGCAACCTTTCTGCAATGTTTAAATTTATATTTGAAAAGGTTAATGGTAAAAAATCAGATAATGGGATTTCTATCAGACTATCGCAAATCCCCAAAGAGGTTACATGTAAAGGTGCTTTAAAAGCTAATATCTCTGAAAGCATAAAAAAAGCCCCGGTAAAATTTTGGATTGGCGGAATGCAAGATGATAAATGGGGTGCAGCTTTCGATAAAGAATTAAATATTCAAGAAACACCTAAATATGGAGATGTTAATGATTCTTCAAAATCTGAAATTGAAAAAGCAATAAAGGATTTTTATTCAATTCTTGATGAGTATATTAATACTATCAGACTTGAATCTAAATTTATTATTGAACCAAGTGCATATCAAGTGTTTAAGGATACAAGGGAAAAAGGTATAAAAGATTATCTAATTAGAGGAATAAAGGCATATTACAAGAAAAACGATGTGTACATTGAAGAGTCGCTTTTCTTTTATCCGTTAATCGGGATATTAAATAAACTTTCGTATGCACTTTCTGAAAAACAGAATAATGATGAATAAAAACGGTTTTATAGTCTTAGTTGTACTACTTCTTGGTTTTGTAAATACACTTTCTGCACAGCCCCAAATAAATGATTCAACAGAAGCTTATAATTATTGGGCACATCGTGGAATTATTGAAATGGTTTATGCTTATATGAATGATTATATTGAAACTGTTGGAGAAGATAAAGCAAAAAGTGAAATTGTCGGTAGAGATAAATATGAGGAGAATTATATTTCAGAAATAAATAAAAAAGAACTTGTAAGTTTTGACATAATATCAAGTTTTTTAAAAAGTAATAGTTGGGGCGGAGCTGAGAAAAATCTTTTTCAACCTTTAGTAAAAAAATATAAGAATAAGGCAGAACTTGATTTAAACTTTTTTTTAGCTGAGAAGCCTGGCAGTAATGACTTAATTACAGTTATACCTGGTCGAAACAATAAAAATGTTAATTGGAATAAAAAGCAGCAGGAAATTATTGAAAATTACAGGAGTGAACTAAAGGCCCTTTCCAAAAAACCAACTGCCAAAGAAAAGGTTGAACCTGAAATACAAGAGCCTGAAACAAACAATCACTCAAATTGGATGCAATGGATTATATATCTATCAGTTTTTATTTTAGGAATCTTTATTGGCGGTTGGTTGGTTTTTATTGTTTCAAAAAACAGGATTTATTCAATCCTTGCCAACGAGAAAGATGAATACCTACGTGATGTTAGGTCAAGTAATAAAAGTTTCATATTTAAGTATGTGGGTTTATTCTATATCTTAAAAAATCGTAAAGATGAATATAAAACAAAGTCCGAAGATACTCAGAGTAATAATTCTAAATCAAATTCTCATTTAAATGAAGTTGAAAAACTTAAACGAGAAAAATCAGAATTAAACGAGAAAATATCTCGAATGGAGCAAACTGCCCAGAAAGCTGATGAAAAGCCCGAAACTCAAAACACCCAAGAATGGGAAATCAAACAACCAAAAACAGTAACTCGAAAATTATTTTTCAGTATGCCTGAAAGTGATGGTCGTTTTATAGTTGACAATGGTGAATCATCAAATGATGGGCGAAAATATTTCAGAATAGAATATAATGAAGGCTCTGAAACAGGTGAACTCTTTTATATCTCTGGAGACAGAGACAAAAGAGCAATTAACAGATTGGAATCATATTTAAAACCAGCGTGTGATATTGAGAATATTGAAAATGCGGATTCAGCTAATAACATAGAATTTATTAAATCGGGAAAAGTTGTTTTAATAAACGATAGTTGGATAATTGATTCTGATAATAAAGCTAAAATAAAACTACTTTGAAAATGATATTGTTACAAATAGCTTCAAATACACAGGTTGAAAACCTGAATTTATTTGGCACAGACTTTTGGTTTTACGTTGAAATAGTAATAATTACTGTAATAGTAATAATGCAACTTAAAACTTTTGATAATGTCAGAAGAAGAATTATTGAATTACGTCAAATTTTCGATTATAGCTTCACCATTAAATATGGTTTTATTGAAAAGAAAAAACTTGGAAAAATAGAAGGCGATTCAGAAGAGATTCAGTACGAAGATGGAACTGAGGAAGAATCACTCTCTGAAATAGTTGGCGATGATATTGCAAAACTGACACTTATTGAAACTGAAGGTGAGAACGCAATTATCACAAAAATAAAGAACGCAATTAATACCTATTTAATTAACAACTATGGTGCAGCGGTTAATTTTAGTATCATAAAGGATATTATTGATAGAGAAGTAGAAGTAAAAGATGAGGAAATAACTCAGACAATTACAATCCCACTCTATTTGGGTCTTGCAGCCACAATGGTTGGAATTATCTTAGGTCTATTTTCTATGCCCAATTTAGATGGAGATGGCTTTTCACAAGGTGTAAATGCACTTATCAATGGTGTTAAAATAGCTATGATAGCAAGTCTGTCAGGTTTGTTTTTTACAACATTACTATCATCTACGTTCTATAAAAATGCAAAAAGCAAAGTATTAAAAGAGAAGAACGAACAACTTTCATATTTGCAGGCAAAGTTATTACCCGAGCTTGTTAAAGCAGAAGATACAGGCGTATCAGGTTTGAAAGCTAGCTTAGACAGGTTTGCAAGGGTAGCTACAACTATTTCTGATAATGTTCTTATTGCGGCAAACCAGACTGGCGAGAATCTTGTTTTACAACAGGAAGTTATGGATAAAGTCGAGAATATGAAAGTTCTAAAAGTATCTAAATGGAACTTAGAATTGTTTGAGAAACTTGATATGAATATGGATGCCTTTAATAAGTTTTCTACTTATTTATCCAATATGGAGAAGATTTCTTCGAACCTTCTCGAATTTGCGGCACGCACCTCTAGTATTGACCAAGTAATTAAAGGAATTGATACTACATTGAGCGATTCAAAACAATTAACCAAATTCCTAACTGCTCATTTTGATAAGATTGAAGATGCAGGTAATGCTGCATTAAAATCTGTTGGTATTGCTGAATCACACTTTGAAGATGCAATTGAAAGTTTAAAAACAAGAACAGATGAAATGATAAATCAACTGTATAAGAGTGCTGGTAATCATGAAACTAAATTAGAAGACATTTATAAAGAAATCAAAGAGAATTTAAATAATATAACCTCTGAATATATTAGTTCGTTTTCTGAAGCTTATTCTAATTCCATTCCAAAGTTTGAACAATTAGATAATTTAGGTTTGTTACCCGAGATAAAAGAAGAATTCTTATTAAAAGCTGCTGATTTTCAAAATGAATCAGGCTTGCGGTCTGAGACACTAATTAATATAGCAAATGAGTTAGATGCATCTTTAAAATCTGTACAAAACAAATTAAATAGTCAAGCAATAATAAGCAAACTCGAATCTATTGATGATAAATTAAAAAGAAGTACAAACAAGAATGCTAACCACAATAATTCACAATCTACGGCAATTAGAAAATCAGTCAACACGGATTTGAAAGATAATTCTTTAAGTATTGGTAAAGTGATAAAAAAATTGTTTTAATAATCGCGTAAGATGAGAAATGAAATATATCTTATTAATAACTATAAAAGGAGCTTAATTACACTTCTTACTATACCTATAATCTTAATTGGTTGTATTTATATTTCCTATGGTGAAATTTTTGATGGAATTATTTTACAACAGGCTAACCCTTTGAAATTTTATCAATTACACGTTCATTTAGCAGTTTTTAGTGGTAATCTTTTCCAAGTTCCATTAAAGAATTTACCAAATATTACTGCCTCTATTGGTTATTATTCAGTAATTGCCGTTTACATTTTATTTTCTGCTTGGGTAGTGCTTTTTGCAACTTCTTCTTACTTGCAACTTTCTCAAAAAACTGGTTCAAAATTTATTATACTCGTGGAATCAGCCTTGATATTGGCAATATATATCATTTCGATTAGTCCGGATTTAAACTTATGGCTTTCCTTGATTGGTTATATAATTATCTCAATTGTTCTTGTGATGCTACTATTGTATTGGTTGTATGAAATTAAAACTAAGCAATGAAAAATAATAACATATTCTGGATAAGTTACTCTGATTTAATGACAAGCCTGTTTTTTGTTATGTTGGTGCTTTTTGTTGTAACTGTTGGCTATTTGAAATCTATTGTTGATGCAACAAATGAACAACTGGAAAAAATTCAGGAACTACAAACTGCTGTCCAAGAATTACCGGTCGAATACTTCCAATATCAACCACAATATAAAAGATTTAAATTAAACAAACAGATTCAGTTTGATAAAGGAATGTCAGAGATAAAAACAGATTATAATTCTTATTTAATTGAAGTAGGCAATTCTATTACTAAACTTATAGATGGCCTCAATAATAATGAAGAGTACAAAAAGTTTGACATTAAATATTTAGTAGTTATTGAGGGTATGGCTTCGAAAGATAATTTTTCATTAAATTATGAATTGAGTTACGAAAGAGCATTATCCTTATATAAATTTTGGAAAACAAACGGAATATCATTTGACCCTCAAACTTGTGAAATACAAATTTCTGGTAGTGGGATTGAAGGTATAAGAGAATATTCTGGCAATCAAGAATATAAAAATCAACAATTTTTAATTCATATAATTCCTAAAATGGGTAAAATAATTGGAGCCAATGAGTGATAAAATAAAAACATACATTCTTATTAGAAATATTTTCTTAATGCTTATTTTAATAGGTTCATCTTATATCTTTTATGGCTGTTCTGGCTGTTCCCAGTCAGGTATAAGAGATAACCAACAAAAAAGGAACTATTCAAATACTGATAGTCCTACAAGAAACAAAAGGTCAGTAGATGCTTCCAAAGAAAAGGAACCGAAAGAAAGGAATTCCATTCCTGACAATACGAATGCTATCCCCTTAAATACTCTTTATAAGAAATACAAACCTTCAGTTTTTATGATTTATACTTCTGATGGTGTTGATGTTGATGGTTATCAAGGCACAGGATTTTTTATTTCAAAAACTGGTATTGCAGTAAGTAATTACCATGTATTTAAAGGTACTTCACAAGGTTTGGAAGTAATTGAAACTTCTGATGGTCACAAATTGAATATTGAAAAAGTTTTAAGCAAAAGCGATGAAAATGATTTCATAATATTTAAAGTTAGGTTATCAGGTTACAACATAAATAATCCAATTCCCATTTCTTTTCAAGAACCTCAGATTGGTGAGGATGTTTTTGCTATTGGCAATCCTCGTGGATTAGAAAGCACTTTGTCTAAAGGAATTATTTCAGGTTTTAGAGAAAAAAGGAACTATATCCAAACAACAACAGAGATAACTCATGGAAGTAGTGGGGGACCATTGTTAAATATGAGAGGAGAAGTTGTTGGTATTACAACCGCAGGTTTAGGTGAAGCAAATCTTAATTTTGCAATAAATATTAAACAATTACCATTGCATAAATATAATTTAGGAAACTAATTAATGAAACATTGTCTTTTAAAATATTTAAGTTTTGCATTCTTACTTTTATTTTTTTCGTGTAATTCGAGAAGTGATAGAGATAGTCTTGCAGGGTATATGTCTATCAAGAAATTTGTAGATGGTGATACTTTTTGGGTGGATGATGGTTCTGAAAAAGGTTTAAAGATTCGATTAATTGGAGTCAACACACCTGAAACTGTTCATCCTCAAAAGCCAGTTGAATATTATGGAAAGGAAGCATCTAATTATGTAAAAAAGGTATTAATGAACAAAAAGGTTCGCTTGGAATTTGATGTTAGTAAACAAGATAGGTATGGGCGAACTCTTGCATATGTTTTTTTAAATGATGGAACATTTTTAAATGCAGATTTAATTGAAAACGGTTATGGCCAAGTTATGACTGTGCCACCGAATGTAAAGTATTCAGAAGAATTTTTAGAATTAGAAAGAAAGGCACGTGAAAATAATATTGGACTATGGAAAGAATAGCCTACACACCAGCCAAGCACATTTGCAATTCGCACCAGCCAACGCTAAAGCCAAAAATTGCAAAAGAGCTTGTCTGTCTGCCACCGCTTTTTTGCCGACCCGAAAAACAAAATTAGGACAGTGCTAAATTGAAAATATAATGACAGAAATGAAGTAAGCCCAGCAGGTAACAAAGGCTATACGTAATTTGGGCAATGTGCTGATATTAAAGTTTATAGCATTAAATAAAATTAGTTGTAAATTGAAAGTTAATCGTTTCAAAATCCCAAACTACGCATAGCCCAACCGTTATGTGTGAATTTTGAATAACTCAATAAAA
>JAJOLG010000040.1 GCA_021129445.1 Candidatus Altimarinota bacterium
CGTTGGATGCGACTTCGAGAGATGTTTTAATAAAAATTATCAAGGAAAAAAATCAAAAATGAACAACTTTTGTGGTGGTTTCGCATTCAAAAGATATTTTGGAATTAGCTGAAAATTGAATTTTGCTTTGTAATTGAAAAAATCAAGATTTGTGAGAAAATCAGCTTTTAATGAAAAAATATTTTTGACAATGTGAGGTTTGTGATGAAAAAAATAATTGTATTTAAAAAATTTTGACTTGTGTAAAATATTTTAATAGTAAATAATTTTTTATGAAAAACAAAATAAAAATTTTATTGGCAATTTGAATAATATTTTTTTTAAATTTCCAAAATATTCAGTTTGTAAATGCAGATTTTTCGTCTTGGTTATTTGAAAAAATTTCTTCAATTTTAAAAATTGAATGAAATCAAAAAACTAGTATCTGAGATTTTACGAAGAAAATTGAGGAGAATTCTGATGAATTGAAAAAGATTTTGGATTCAAAAAATGTTTTGGAAAAAGTAAATTCTTGTGATGTTTTGTCTGAAATTATTAAAAAAAATCATAAAAATCAACCTGTTCCGATTTTGTACAGAAATATGTGAATTATGGAAGAATCCGCATCTAATGCTGTTTCTTTGAAATCAAATTCTTTTTCTTGATGAATTGATTTTTCAAAAACAAATGTGCAAGTTAACGGGGTTGACGAGTGAGATATTGTGAAAAATGATTGAAGATTTATTTATATTTTGTCGAATTCCAAAAAATCGGTGAAAATTTTTGATGCAAAAAAATCTGTAAAAATTTGAGAAATTTTATTTTCTGAAAAAAATTTTTCTGCAAAAGAAATTTTTATAAATGATTGAAAATTGGTTTTAATCTGAACTTGATGGGAAGAAGATAATTTTCGTGCTGAAAAAAATAAAAAAATTGCTCCGCCGAAATTTTGATGAAAAAATTTTGTAAAAATTTTTATTTACAATTTAAAAAAAATTTCAGAAGAAAATTTTGATGCAAAAAAATTTTTTTCAGAAATTAAGCCGGAAAGAAAAATTTTTTTTGAGTGAGGGTTTTCTCAAAGTAGATTAATTTGAGAAAATTTATTTTTGATAACAAAAAAATATTCGAGGAATTTTTGGTGGTGAAGTTGACATGATGAGGATTTATGAGAAAAAAATATTCCAGAATTTTTTGATTGAAAAAAATTTAAAAAAATTGCAAAATGTTGAGATGTTGAGTTTTTTCCGTGATCGGAAAAAACAGATTTTGTGGTGGTTTCAAAAATAAATTTATCAGATAAAAATACTGAAATTGAGAAAAAAATATTTTTATGAGATTTGGATAAAATTTATATGTCGCAAAAAAATTTGTTTATTGCGACTTGAATTAGATGAGAAAACTGAAATTTTTGGAATTGGGATAATACTCAAATTGTGAAAATTTGATTGGAAAATTTGGAATTAAAAAATATTTGAAAAGTAAAATGAAGAATTTTAAATCAGTTTTCAATGGATGAGTTTGAGTGAAATTTTAGAATTGCGACTACAAATGATGAGGATTTTGTTGAAAAATGAGAAAAATGAGAGGAGATTTTTTGAACAGAAAGGCAAAATAATGTATTTATTTTGGACCAAAATTTGGTACAAATTTGAGCATTGACTTGAATTGCAAAATGAGAAAATATTAAATCCGTGAGATTTATGTGAAACAGGGCTTTTCTTGTGACTTTTAAAAATATGGACCCATTTTTTGTTTTGGATTTAGAAGATCCAAAAAATCCAAAAATTTTATGAGAGCTAAAAATTCCTTGATGGTCAGATTATTTGCATCCATTTTGAGAAAATTTTATTTTGTGATTTTGAAAGGACGCAAAGGAGGTTTGAGAGTGAGAGGATTTGATATGGGAGGATGTTTGATGAATGAAAATATCGCTTTTTGATGTTTCAGATTTGGAAAATCCAAAAGAAAAATTTTTATTGAAAGTTTGAGCGAGATGAACTTTTTCTGATGTTTTAAATAATCATAGAGCTTTATTTTTTGAGCAAAAATCGGATGATGAAGCAATTTTATGATTTCATTTACATGAAAAAAATGAGTTAAAATTTGAACAAAAAAATTGTTTTGAGTTTAGTTTTTCAAATTGTCCAATAAAATCTTGTCAAAAAAGATGTACACCAACAAGTTTAGAATTTACAAGTTGAGATTGTGATTGACCTTGATCATGCATCTACAAAAGATTTCAAAATAATATTTGGACAACATTTGCATGAGCTGTATTTTTGGATGTTTCAAAAGAAAAATGATTTTCAGAGTTAAAAAGAATTTCAAATTTTTCAAAAAAAGATTATGAAAAAAATCAGTATTTTTGGGAGCAAAATGAGAAAAAGATTTCAAGGATTGTGAGAATTTGAGATAAATATTTTTGAATTTCAGAGGATATAATTTTTGAAGTTAGTAGTGATTTTTGAGAAGTTAAAAAGGTTTTGATAAAATAAAATTGAAAGAATCTTGATATCGTTTTATTTACGAAGTTAAAAAAGAAGAGATTTTATAAAAACGCAAAAAAGAAATTTATGAATAAAAAAATTTTAATCCACCTTACCGATACCTGTTATTGATTTGCAACTCCTTTTGATAATCAATTTTGAATTGAAAAAATTTTCGAATTAAAAAAAAGACCAAAATGAAAAATTTTTTCTTTGCTTTTTGAAAATTTAGAGCAGTTAAAAAAATATTGTTTTGTTGATAAAGTTCAAGAAAAATTTATTTTGGAAAATAAGTTTTTTTCTTCTTTTATTTTGAAAAAAAAGGATATTTTGAAAAATTTTTTTTCAGATTTTGACACAGTTTGTGCAAGAATTGAAAATGAAAAATTTGATTTTAGCCCGGTTTGAACTGATTTTTTTAAAAATTGAAAAAAACCAGTTACGACAACATCCGTAAATATTTCAGGTGAAAATTTTTTTTATTGAAAGGAAAAAATTTTGGAGGTATTTTGAAAATTTTCTGATGATATTGAAATGATTTTTCCTGAAAATTTTAAAGAAAAAGAGGTTCTTTTGCAATCATCAAAAATTTTTGATTTAACAAAAAATGATTTTTGAAGGATAAGATAATTTTTTGTAAAAAAAAATTGACAGACAAAAATAAAATTTTTTTATATTAAAAAATTTTTATGGAACAAGTAATTAAAGAAAAGATTTTATCGGAATTTAAAGAAGAAATTTCTTTGTGATTAAAAATTGTTTTTTGAATTGTTTTGGTAATTTGTGGTTTTTTGTTTGGTAGAATTTATGAAAATTGAAATATTTTAAAATGAAATTTTTCGGATAATTATACTTTTATTGAAGTTCAAAAGATTTCTGATGAATGAATTGAATGAAAAATAAATTTTGGTTCTTTAAAAATTTTAAAGGATTGAAAAAATTTTTCTTTTTGAGTTTGAAAATTTTTTTTAAAGAATTAATTTTTTTACAAAAATTTTTTGCAAAAAGTTTTTTTTAAAATAGTTTTTTCAAAAAAATAAAAAAATTAATGAAGCTAAATATTTTTTTTAATATTGAAGAAAAATTTTCTAATGAAATAAAAAATAATTTTTCTGATAAAGATTTTCAGAAGATTTTTTTTGAAATACAAAAAAATATTCCAAAATCTAAAAAAAATTTTTCAGAAAAGTCTGATTTTTTCGATGAAAAAGAGGTGAATTTGTTTTTTGTTTCTGATGATGAAATTCAAAAATTAAATAAGGAATTTCGCTGAAAAGATTCAGCAACTGACTGTTTGAGTTTTGAGAAAAGTGATGAGGATAAAAATGATGAATTTGATCCGGTTTTTTGAGAGTGTTTTATTGCGATGCCTTACATTCAGCATCAGGCTGAGGAATATTGAGTTTCTTTGAAGTTTGAAATTACAAAAATGATGATTCATTCAATTTTGCATTTGTACGGCTTTGATCATATTGATGATGCGGATTTTGAGGAGATGAATGCTTTGGAAAATGAGATTATGGAAAGTGTGAAAAATGAAATAAAAATTTAAAAAATGCAAAAAGAGGATTACAGGATTTTATGGGCAGCGAGCGGTTTTTTAACCAAAAAAAGATATGATATTTTGAAAAAAATTTTTCAAGAAAATAAAACAAGTGATGATTTTTTGAAGTTTTTATGGGAAAAACTTTCTCCTGAAATTTTAAAAAAAATTTGAGAAAAAAGTATTTCAATTGATAAATTTTTTGATTTTAAAAAAAATGTTTCTTTGGAAAAGCAGAAAAAATTTTTGGAAAAATATGATGCAGAAATTTTATTTTTTGAAGATGAAAAATTTCCAAAAAATTTAAAAAATATTCCTGATTGCCCAATGTTTTTGTATGTTCAGTGAGAAATTTTAGAAGATGATTTTTTGTCAATTGCAGTTGTTTGAGCGAGAAAAATTTCTGGATATTGAAAGGAAATTATTAAAAAAATAATTCCTCAATTGTCTGAAAAGTTGACAATTGTTTCCGGTTTGGCACTTTGAGTCGATTGAATGTCGCATTTGGAGGCGATGAATGCTTGATGAAGAACGATTTGAGTGATTTGAAGTGGTTTGGATATTGTTTATCCGTCGGAAAATGCACATATTTACAAAAAAATTTTATCGGAAAAAAAATGAGCGATAATTTCAGAATTTCCATTTTGAACTCGTCCAGAAAAATATAATTTTCCACTTCGTAATCGCATTGTTGCAGGTTTGACACTTTGAACTTTGGTGATTGAGGCGAGAGAAAAGTCTTGATCTTTGATTACCGCAAATTTGGCAATTGATTACAATCGTGAAGTTTTTGCGGTTCCTGGGTCGATTTTTTCAACTGAATCGTGATGAACAAATTCTTTGATAAAAAAGGGGTTTGCGAAGTTGATTTCCTCGTCTGATGATATTTTTGAGGAGTTGAATATGGAAAATAAATTGAAAATTAAAAAAGTACAAATTGATTTTGAAGGTGATGAAATTGAGGAGAAAATTTTTTTAGTTTTGTGAAATGTCTGAAAAGTTGTTGATAAAATTGCAATTGAGACTTGATTATCCGTTCGTGAAGTTTCGTCAAAGTTGGTTTTAATGGAAATGAAAGGGTTTGTGATGGAAAATGAAAGTTGAAGTTTTGTGAGGTTGATTTAAAATTAAAAAACAACTTTTTATTTGTTTGTAAAATCTTTTTTCACGAAAAGATTTTTTTTTTAAGTAAAATTTTTTGAAAATAAATAAAAAAATAAAATTTTTATGTTCGAATTTTTATTTTGATCGAAGAAAAAAAAAGATGAAAAAACTCAGCAAAATACAGAATTTTCTGGTGAGGAAAAAATTTCTAAAATGTCAAATAAAGAAATTTTAGAAGCTGAAAAAGTTTATAAAAAATGACTTTCTACTATTAAAGATATTATTGCGCCTGCTGCAATGGATGTTAAATTTAATCACATTAAAATGTGAGATTTTTACATGAAGAATTTTTTTGTTTATTCGTACCCAAGGTATGTAAATGAAAACTGGCTTTCTGGTGTGATAAATATGGATGCAACAATGGATATTTCAATGTTTATTTATCCTCATAATTCTGCTGATGTATTGAGTATGCTGAGAAAAAAGACTTCTCAGATGAGATCTACGATGAATATGTTGAGAGATAAATGAATGTGAAGAGACCCAGAAGTTGAGGCTGCGCTTGAAGATGCAGAGATTTTAAGAGATCAGATTCAAAGATGAGAGGAGAAGTTTTTTCAATACTGATTGTATTTTTCGATTTATGATAAAGATGAGAAAAATTTAAATAAAAATGTGACTCAGTTGGAAACTAATTTGTGAGCAAAATTGGTTTTGACAAAAAGGGCAGATTTGCAGATGGATAGAGCGTTTACATCGTGTCAGCCACTTGCACTCGACAAGTTGGAAATTACTCATAATATGAATACTTCGCCACTTTCTTCGACTTTTCCATTTGCATCGTCAGATTTGACATCAGATAAATGAATTATGTATTGAATAAATCGTCACAACGATTCATTGATTATTTTTGATAGATTTTCGCTTCCAAATGCAAATTCTATTGTTTTAGCGACTTCGTGAGCTTGAAAATCTTATGCTGTAAAACTTGAAATGCTTCGTTTAATGATGATTTGAGCAGATGTTATTGTTATTGATCCTGAAAATGAGTATAAAGATTTGTGTGAAACTGTTGGTTGAACATATATTTCACTTTGATTAAATTCAAAAGAAAAAATTAATCCATTTGATTTACCTCAATGAATAAAAGATTTTGAGTGATCCACATGAGATATTTTAAGATCAGCAATTATCAATGTTTCGTGAATTATTTCATTGATGATTTGAGAAATGACAGCAGAAGAATGAGGTATTTTGGATAAGGCTTTAATTGATACTTATGCAATAAAATGAATTACTTTTGATACAGATAATCCATGAGATTTAGAGGTTCCGACAATGTGAGATCTTTATAATATTTTATCTTCGATGGAGTGAGCGGATTCGCTTGCAACAAGGGTTGAAAAATATGTGACTTGATCTTATGCTTGAATTTTTAATCAAAAAACAAATATTGATTTAGATTCTTGAATGGTTGTTTTTAATGTTAGAGATCTTGAAGAAGAGCTTCGTCCAATTGCGATGCATATGTTATTGAATTTTATTTGGAATAAAGTTAGGTCCGAGTTGAAAAAAAGATGTTTAGTTGTCGATGAGGCATGGAAAATTATGCAGCATGAACAATCTGCGAAATTTTTATTTTGACTTGTAAAAAGAGCGAGAAAATATTACCTGTGAGTGACTACAATTACACAAGATGTTGATGATTTTCTTTATTCAAAATATTGAAAACCGATTGTGACAAATTCTGCAATGCAGGTTTTATTAAAGCAATCACCATCAAGTATGGAATTATTGCAAAAAACATTTAATTTGACAGAGTGAGAAAAATATTTATTGATGAATTCTTCTGTTTGACAATGAATATTTTTTGCCGGAAATAAACATGCTGCGATTCAGATTACGGCTAGTTATAATGAGGATAAAATTATTACGACAAATCCTGAGGATAAAATAAAAAGCGATGATGATGTGGTTTTTGAATAAAAATCTAATTATTCTCACTTCAAAGCCCAAGTATCACTTCAAATAACTTCAACTTCAACAATTTCTCAAACTTTATAATTTTTTTCCGAAAATCTGCAAACATAATTCTCTTCAGTTTTTCATTCGCATATTCAGTTTTCAATTTTATCAATCAACACTTTTACTTTTTCTCACTGAAAAATCGACATTCTATTTTTCATTGATTTTTTTAATTCCTCATTTGTCTCTTGCCATCTTTTTTTCTTTATTTCAAGAGAAATATCATCATTCATTTTGTCTCATGCAAAAGTTCATTTTCTGACAGAATATTGCGAAATGTAAATCATATCAAATTGAATTTCACGAATTGCTTTTAATGTGTTTTGAAATTGCCCCTCAGTTTCTCCACAAAATCAAACAATTATATCTGTTGAAATTCAAAATTTTTTATTTTTACTTCTCAATTTTTTAACAATTTTTTTAAAATCATCAAAAGTATGTCTTCTTCTCATTTTTTTTAAAATTTCATCATTTCAAGATTGAAGTGCAAAATGCAAGGATGGCATAACTTTTTCACAATTTAAAATCGCCTTAATGATATCATTTGTCATATCATGCGGATTTGATGATTGAAAACGAATTCTTTCAATTCATTCAATTTTATTTACCTCTTCAAGGAGTTTTGCAAAAGGTGTTTTTTCCTCTCAATCTAGCCATTTTTTATTTTCTTCATCAAATTTTCTTTTTGTAATTCATCATCATTTTCAGTAAGAATTTACATTTTGCCCAACTAAAATAACTTCTTTTATTCATTTTTTTGCATAAAAATTAATTTCTCTCGTGATTTCTGCGATTGAGCGGGAAAATTCTTTTCCTCTTGTGTAAGGAACAACACAATATGTACAAAAATTATCGCAACCTGTTTGAATTGGGATTATTGCTTGGTGTGGTGATTTTAATTTTTGTTGGATTTGGAAAAATTTTTCTTTGTCTTCGTTTAAATTTTTATCTGAATTTTTATTTATTCAAAGTATTCATGGTAATTTTGGTAAATCTAAAATTCTAAAAACAAAATCTAAAATTTCTGATCTTCTTAAAAGTGGATCATTTGAATAAAACACTGATTCTTTGTCGCGAATTCATGATTTTTTCACCATGCATCATGTAATTCAGTATTTTCTGTGTGGAAATTTTTCTTTTATTTTTTTAAAATTGTGCAATAATCCAAAGATTTTATCTTCTGATTTTTGTTTAATTGAACAGGTATTAAAAATCACCAAGTCTGCATTTTCATCATCTAAAACCTCGGTAAGTCAATAAGAATCAAGAACTGATGAAATTTTTTCTGAATCTGAAAAGTTCATCGCACATCAGAAAGTTTTTATTGAATATGTTTTTAATTTATTTCACATAAAATTTTTTATTTTTTAATTTTTTATTAAAAATTTTTTAAAATACAAAGATTTTTTTTAATTTTTTATAAAAAAGAATACAAAAAAATACTCCAAAAAGATTTGAAGTATTCAATTTTGTTAATTTAAAAAAATTAAGCAGCTTTTTTTGCAACAGCTTCTTGTCTTTCTCTAAATCTAGCAACTCTTCAAGAATTTGCAACAGCTTTTGTTTTTCAAGTATAAAAGTTGTGACATTTTGAACAAGATTCAACTTTTATTGATTTAGAAGTTGAAAAAACTTCAAACTTAGTTCCACATGTACAAGTTGCAGTGATTTTATTTGTTGTTGGGTGAATTCAGGTTTTCATAATTTTACTTTAAATTTATCAATTTTTTTAATAGCCAAATAAATATGATATTAATTTTTATTAAATCAAGTTTTATTTTTAATTTTTTTTAAATTTTCTGAAATAATTTTTGCACAAATTGCGGAAAATGATATATTATAACCACCACAAAGTCAATTTATATCTAAAATTTCTCATGCAAAAAATAGATTTTTAAAAAACAAACTCAAAAAAATTTTCTTGATTTATTAATTTTATTGAAGAATTTTTGTAGGTTTCCAAAAAAATTTTTTCTGTATTTTTTTTAATTTTTCATTTTTCTCACCATTTTATTTCATATCAAAAAATTTTTCATTCTCAATCTTCAAGTAAATCAATTTCATTTCATTCATAAGTCCTCCAAAAATATAAATCTCTATAAATTTCTTCATATTTTATTTTTTTAAACCTCTCCATAACTAAAAAATTTTCCCATAAAGCTCAAACGTCATTTCTTAAATTTAACGGATTAAATTGAGAAATTATTGCATTTCTAATTCATAAATCATAAAAATATATTTTCACTTTTTTTGTAATTTCGTTTCTTAAATTCCTTGAAAATCAGTATAACCTTTTAATTATAAATGCTTTTTCTAAAATATCTAAATATTTATCAGTTGTTTTTGTGTCTAATCAAACCTTCTGAGCTAATTCGTTAACAGAAACTTCTTGTCAAAGTTGGAATGAAATTAATTTTAATAAATTAAATAAAATAATTGATTTCTTAATTTTTTCTAAAATTAAAATATCTTTAAATAAATAACTTTCTGCAATTTCCTTTATTTTACCTTGTTTTTCTTTTTTTGATTCTGCCAGAATAATTTCTGGATAAGATCAAAAAATCAAAAAATCCTCTAAATTTTTTCTCAATTCAAATTTAGTTTTTCAGTCTTCAAGTAATTCTTTTTGAGAAATTGGAAATAAATCCAGAACCTTTTTTCTTCATGTTAAAGGCTCCTGAGTTTTTTGTCATAAATCAAATGCCGATGATCAAGTTGTAATGATTTTCAGATTTGGATTGTGATCAATAATCAACTTTAAAGCTCTTCAAATATTTTTTACAACTTGTGCCTCATCAATAATCAAAATATCAAGTCACTCAACAAATTCATTTAATCTTTTCAGATTACAACTTGATAATAATTCCTGAATTATAAAATTTTCTCAAGTTTCAAATAAATATTTTTCTTTTGTTTTTGATAAAAAATCCTTTATCAGGCTAGTTTTTCAAACCTGTCTTGCTCAGAAGATTATCAAAACTTTTCATTTTTCTAAATATTTTTCTAAATCATAAAATCTTTTAATCATAAAATTTTGTTAAATTTTGGGGCTTGTATTCCAAAAATTATAAAAAATTTTTGGAATGTCAAAAATTTTTAAGAAAAATTTTATTCGTCACATTCATTTTTCAATTTCATGTAATTTTTAATTTTTTTCAAATTTGGTGATTTTCTTCAAATAAATGAATTTCAAAATTTGAATTTTTTAATAAAAGTGATGAAAAAATTCCTGCTGGACCTGCTCAAATTATGGCTATTTTTTGCATTTTTTTTGACTTATTTTTAAATTTTTTTTATTTTTTTTAAAAAAATAACATTTTAATTATGAAAAACAAAAAAATTTTAATCGCAATGATGACTTTTTTATTTTCTGTGTTATTTGCGAATGCGAAAGTTGATTGAAATGCAAGTGTTCAAACGGATAATTGATTACTTGAAATTTCTTTAACTTCAAGTGAAAATATTAATTCTTCTGCAATTGATTCTGTTGTTGCGGATGAAATTATAAATGAAAATTTGAAATCTGAATGAGTTGAGTTACAAAAAGGGCCAAGATGATTTTTTTCATCATTTTTTTGAGGATTAAAAGCAAATTTATTTTGAAATCCAGTTGATAAAATAGAGGAAAATATGAAAAAAATTCAAGATTTAAAGTTAAAGGCTGAAAAATGAGAAATTGATTGAGAAAAAGTTGCTGAAAAAATTGAAAAAATTCAGTGAAATATTGAAAAAAATCAAGAAAAAGTTGAAAAATTTTTAGAAAAAAATTCTGATAAAAAAGAAAAATTTTTGAAAAAAATTGCTGTAATTGAAGAAAAAAAATCTCAAATTTTAGAAAAAATTTCAGATAAATTACCAGAAGATAAAAAGGAAAAAATTTTAGAAAGAAAAAATAAAATTTTAGAAAAGTTAGCTCAAAAAGAAGATTTTTTAAAAATTCAAAAAGAAAGAAGAGAAAATTTTTTAGAAAAGAAAAAAGAAATTATTGAAAAAATTAAGACAAATCCTGAATTTCAAGCTAAAATTGAAGAAAAGAAAAAAATTTTAGAAAAAGTAAGAGAGGGTAAAAAAGAATTTTCAAAAAAGATTTTAGAAGAATTTAAAAATTCTTGAATTGAAAATACTCCTGAAAATTTTAAAAAATTTAGAGAAGAGAAAAAATGAGAGTTTAAAGAGTTTTTGAAAGAAAAAAGAGATGAGATGAAAAATGAAAAAGATGAGATAATGTGAGATTTGAAGGAGTTGAAAAAGTGAATGAAGGATAAGATGGAAAATTGAATTAAAAGTGTGATGGGACTGATGAGAAATGAAAATGTGATGAAGAATGTGAAGATAGTGTAAAATAAAAAATCCGGAGAAATCCGGTTTTTTTGTAAAAAAATTTTTTGCATAAAATAAAAAAATTTTCAAGATTTAAAAAAATAATTTTTTAAAATGAAAATTTTAGTTTGACTTTGAAATCCGTGAAAAAAATATGAAAACACAAGACATAATGTCTGATTTTCTTTTTTGGATTTTTTTGCGAAGAAAAATAATTTTTGAGATTTTAAAGATGAAAAAAAGTTTTTTTGAGAGATTTCTGAGTGAAATATTTGAGGTGAAAAAGTGATTTTGTTAAAACCTCAAACTTTTATGAATTTATCTGGAAAATCTGTTCAGGCGATTTTAAATTTTTATAAAATTGATTTTGAAGATTTTTTTGTGATTTATGATGATAAAGATTTGGATTTTTGAAAAATCCGTTTTCGTGAAAAATGAAGCTCTGGTGGGCAT
>JAJOLG010000060.1 GCA_021129445.1 Candidatus Altimarinota bacterium
AATATCAACATCTTCTCAAATTCATCATCAATCTTTTCAATTTATTTCATTTCTTAAAAAAATACTATTTTGTACAGAACTTGCCTCAATTTGAAATTTTGCACTTTTTTTATCTTTTGAAAATTCAACATTTTTTGAGTTAAAATTTTCAATTCAATTTGTGTATTTTGCTAAATTATTAAAAGTTTTATTTACTATTTTTTCAGATTTTTCATTTTTAATTTCAGCAATTCAAGAAATTAACTTATCAACTCATTTTATTTCTCCAAGCTTTTCTTTTAACTCGTTTAAATTTTTAACATTTTCAAATCATTCAGTATTAATTTTATAATCTCAAATTGCCTCACCAGCCTTATCTGAAAATTTAAAATCATCACCTAAATCTAAAAATCATTTCAAAATTTTTCATAAAAATGGAATTTTAATCAACTCTTTAATTTTTGCAGCTCAAAGCCATCATTCTAAAATTTGTCAAATATCAGTTTTTTGTAATGCTTCATCAAATTTTTTATTATTTTCTTTATCTACTTTTAATAATTCTGTAAATTTTTCATCTTCTGTTTTTTCTTTTGACTCTTTTAATTTCTCAATTTCTCCGCCTCACTCTTTAATATATTTTTTTAAATCAGAAATCATTTTTCATAATTCAAAAAAATCATTATTAAAAGATTCGGTTTTTTTTAGTAATTCACTAATTTTCAATTCAATTTTTTCATCTTTATTTGTTTTTTCAAGTAATTCAGAAAAATTCTTTTTAAATTCTTTAAAATTTTTATCCAATCGCTCTACATCTTTTTCATCTAAAATTCAATCAGTTTTCAAATCATCAATTGTTTTTTGTCATTCTTTTGTTCTGTAAACTTCACTATCAGAAAACTTATCAATTCTTTTTAAAAAATATTCTTTTTCCTCTTCTTTTTTTAAGCCGTAATCATCAATAAAATTATTTTGTACCTCTGGCATTTTTTTAAATTAAAATCAAAAAATTTTACCCAAAAAAACACATTCTTCATTAAAAATTCTTTGTAAAAAAAATTTTTTATTATTTTTTCATAAAAACAAAAAATTTTCAAATTAAATTAAAATTTTTCTCCAAAAAATAAAAAAAATTTGCAAAAATAAATACATTTTTTAAATTTTAAATATGATGGAAAAAAATTAAGTCAAATAAATTATAAAATATATGTCAGAAATCAACATTCAAAACATCAACCTACCAAAAAACCCAGACCCAGAAAATTCAACAAATTTATTTTCTGAATCAATCACAAATCACGATATAAACAAGGAAATGCAAGAATCCTACCTTGCATACGCAATGTCTGTAATCAAATCTCGTGCCTTGCCAGATGTTAGAGATTGACTAAAACCTGTTCATAGAAGGATTCTTTTTGCAATGCACAAAATGTGAATAACACCTTGATCAAAATTTGTAAAATCTGCGAGGGTTGTCTGAGAAGTAATTTGAAAATACCATCCACATTGAGATTCTTCTGTTTATGAGGCAATGGTTAGACTTGCACAAGATTTCTCGATGAGATACCCGCTTGTAAAATGACAATGAAATTTTTGATCAATTGACTGAGATTCTGCAGCTGCGATGAGGTATACAGAGGCAAAAATGGAAAAAATCACACCTGAAATTCTTGATGATTTAGACAAAGAAACTGTTCGTTTTCAAGATAATTATGATTGATCTTTTCAAGAACCATCTGTACTTCCAACAAAAATCCCTTGATTATTAATGAATGGTTCAATGTGAATTGCAGTTTGAATGGCGACAAACATCCCTCCGCATAATCTTTGAGAGCTTTGCAATGCAATTATTGAAATGGTTTCAAATCCGGAAATTTCTATTGACGAACTTTTAGAAATTGTAAAATGACCAGATTTTCCAACCGCATGAGTTATTTATGATATTGAAAAAATAAAAGAAACTTACAAAACTTGAAGATGATCAATTGTTATCAGATGAAAAGCAAATATTGAAGAAAATGAAAAAACTTGAAAACAAAATATTATCATCACTGAATTACCTTACCAAGTAAATAAAGCAAATTTAATTTTGAGAATGGCTGACTTGGTTAGAGAAAAAACAATTACTTGAATTGCAGAAATTAGAGATGAATCAAATAAAGAATGAATTAGAATTTTTATTTGATTAAAAAAAGATGCATTTTGATCAAAAATTTTAAA
This sequence comes from Candidatus Altimarinota bacterium, assembly GCA_021129445.1. Lineage (GTDB taxonomy): Bacteria > Patescibacteriota > Gracilibacteria > JAJOLG01 > JAJOLG01. The sequence continues at coordinate 2,197 of JAJOLG010000060.1, forward strand.
TCAATTATACCAATTAACAAACCTTCAAACATCATTTTGAATGAATATGATTGCACTTGTTGAAAAATGAATGCAACCAAAATTATTAAATTTAAAATTAGTTTTAGAAGAATTTATTGGTCACAGATTTGAAGTTATTACAAATAGAACAAAATACGATTTAAAATTAGCAGAAGCAAGAAAACATATTTTAGATTGATTAAAAAAAGCTCTTGACTCAATTGATGCGATTATTAAAACAATTAGAGCTTCAAAAACAAAGGAAGAAGCAAAAACAAATTTAATTGCACAATTTGATTTTACAGAAATTCAAGCAGATGCAATTTTAGCAATGAGATTGCAAACTCTTGCCTGACTTGAAAGACAAAAAATTGAAGATGAATTAAAGTTAAAAATTGAAATTATCACAGATTTAAAAGATATTTTAGCAAAACCAGAAAGAGTAAACGAAATAATTGTTGATGAAACTGATCAAATTAAAGAAAAATTTGCAAACCCAAGAAGAACAGAAATAGTTGCACATTGACTTTGAAATTTTGATGCAAAAGCACTTGTTCCAAATTTGGATATGATTGTGACAATTTCTAAAAAATGATATATCAAAAGAATGCCAGTTGACACATATTCCTCTCAAAATAAATGATGAAAATGAGTAAAATGAAACTCGAATGAAGAAGATATGATAATAAATGTTTTCCATGCAAAAAATCACGATGAACTTTTATTTTTCACAGACAATTGAAGATGTTTCAAATTAAATGTTTATGAAATCCCTCAAGCTTCAAGAATTGCAAGATGACAAGCCCTTGTAAATTTCTTGAATTTATGAGAAAAAGAGCAAATTTCAACTGTTTTAAATTTTTCACAATCTGATTGAAAATTTATTGTAATGGCTACTTTGAATTGAACAATCAAAAAAACTGATATAAATGAATTTGCAAATGTAAGAAGAAGTGGACTAATCGCAGCAAAAGTAAAACCTTGAAATTTATTAAAATGGGTAAAAGTGACAAATTGAGAAATGGAGATTTCACTTGTCACAAAAGAATGAAAATCAATTAGATTTTCTGAAAAAGACGTAAGATCAATGTGAAGAACTGCAAGTTGAGTAAGATGAATAAAATTAAAAGATTGAGATGAGGTTATTGAAATGGACTGCATTTCACCAGAATCAAACTCAAAATTGATGAATGTTATGGAAAATGGACTTTCAAAAATGACCGATATCAAAGAATACAGACTTCAATCAAGATGATGAACATGAGTTAAAGTTGCAAATTTAACGGCAAAAACTTGAAAAGTTGCATGAGCAAAAATTATCCAAGAATGAACAACTGACGACAGAGATTTACTTTTAATGTCTCAAAAATGAATCACAATCAGAATGCCACTTTCTCAAATTAAAACTTCATGAAGATCAACTCAGGGTGTGATAATTATGAGAATGAAAGAGAAATGAGATAAAGTTGCAAGTGTAAGTTTAATTCCAAATGAAGAGAAAGTTGAGGAGAATTTAAAAAATGAGAAATAAAATAAAAAAAACCGCGTTAGTGGTTTTTATTTGAAAAATTCTTCGCATTGCTTAGAATGACAAAAATAATGTTTAAAATAACAAATAATTTAGAATAAAAAAAACACACACATCCTCTATCAAAAAATAAACTCTCTTTCAATCACCAAAGCCAGCATTTCCGCTCAAGAAATTTTTCAAATTTTTACATTTTTATCAATCTCATAACATTTTCTATTTTTTTCCAACAAATCCTCAATTGAAAATTTTCAAACCTGATTTTTTAAAGTAGATGCCACAAATGGTGCAACTCACAAAATTTTTCAAATCTCAGCAGATGGCAAATTTTTCAACTCAAAACATGCAATCAAAAGCCTAAATTGACGAATTATCAAATTAAAAATATAAAAAATATCCTCCCCTCACCTCAACAAATGCTGTAATTCAAAGTATGCCTCATTCTTTTTTCAAGCGGAAATTAAAGATGTAATTTTAAAAATATTTGTTTCAGAATTATCTAAAACACATTTTTTAATATCATCCTCAGAAATTTCTTTTCATTCAGAAAAATTTTTCAATTTTTTTAATTCATTTGTAATATTATACAAATTTTTTCCAGTCAAATTCAATAAAAACTGAATATTTTTATCAGAAATTAAAATTTTTTTTCGTTCACAAAAATTTTTCACCCATTCAGAAATTTTTTTATCAGGATTTTTAAACTCCTCAAAATCTGCAAGGTTTTTCAACTGCTTAAAAAACCTTCATCTTTTATCAGGATTTCAACTTGTAAAAACAATAATTGTATCCTCTTGAATTTCGGGTAAAATATTCAAAATTTCTTCAATTTCTTCATCTGTAAATTTTTCATTTTTTTTAACATCAGAAGAATAAGGTAATCATTTTATCACAACCAGCCTTTTTTCTGCCAAAAATGGCGGTGCCAAAATCGCATCAAAAATTTTTGAAAATTTTTCACCGGGCAAAATAATTTTCTCAAAATTCATTTCTCAATGTTTTTCTAAAAAAACCTTCTCCCATTGAAAAATTTTTTCATCTATTAAAAATTTTTCACCCGTCCAAAGAAAAATGTTTTTTTTCATTTATTTGACTTTTTTATTTTTTTCTCGACAACACCATTCTAAATATATCTCAATAAGTTTTATACATAATTCAAAAATATTTCACTTTCACAAAAAATAAAAAATTTTTCTCAACTTGCAAAAAAAATTTTCTTTTGCCTAAAAAAATTTTTTTATCAAAATATTTAAAAATAAAAAAATTTTATGACATTCACAAATTTACAAATCTGAACAATTTTAATTTCTTTTTTAACAGCTGTAATTTTAGCAATTTTATGGCAAAAAAAGGATCAGCAAAAAGATAAAAATGAAAAAAATCAGGAACATTTTGTAGTTTTAATGTCAGTTTTTTTCTGGTCAGCATTTTTAGCCTTTGCCTTAAAATTATGATTAGATTTTTTAAAAAATATCAACTTTGAGCGGATAAACTCTACTTTCTTCCAATGGTTCTCAATATGAATGGAAGAAATTGTAAAAATTTCAGCCTTGATAATTTGACTTGAAATTGCATGAAAAAGATTTAATGAAATTTCTGATTGAATAATTTATTGAGTTTTTGCAATTTTATGATTTTTATTCTTTGAAAACATTTTTTATATGCTTGCCTACTGGGATTTTGCAAAATGAGTGTGGGATTTTGCTGGTTTTGCGTGACAAAGAAGTATTTTTTCATTTTCAATTCACCTTTCAACCATATTTTTCTCATTTTTTTATGCGACAGCCTATCTAAAAACCACAAAACAAGACATTTCAAGACCAGCACCACGGCAACTAATCAAACAAATCAAACTTTTATGAAAATCTAAAAATTGAGAATTAAGGTTCTGAGTTTGACTTTGGAGATTTTTAATTTCACCAATTACGCTTTTAGCGAATATCTTCACAAAATTCCACCCAAGATTGTGAGTTGCAATTTATTGAAGTCTTTTTTTCACAATCGCAATACACATTTTACTTAATGAATTGTTGTGATTTTGATGAGTTTATGCCTTTGTTTGACTGGTTTTTTCATGTTTCGCAGGATGGATGATTTTTAGAAGATTTGACAAAATGGATATTTAAAAAAATGAAAAATGCAAAAACCAAAATTCTCATTTTCGCAAATTAACTTGCACAAAAGATGCCCAAAGGCATATTATTTTCAATATGTCAAAAAAATTCCACAAAAATTCTCAATTTATGCATATTTTTGAAGTGTAATTCACAATACTTTGCAAAAATTTTTTGAATGAAAAAAAGAAAAATTTGAGTCGCCGATGTTATTTTGAGATTTTTTTGATGAAGAAAAAGAATTTTCTGACGACTCTTTGGAAAATTTATTAAAAATTTTTTCTGAAAAATTTAATTGGGAAAATTTTTGAGATGAAGCGGAAAATTTTTATGAAAGATGAAAAAAAATTTTAGAAAATTTTTATCAAAATGAAAATATTTGAGACTGAGTTTTACCTTTTTTTATCGAAAAAAGATTTCAAATTGATTTTTGAGATTTTGTGATAAATTGAAGATTTGACAGAGTTGATAAAATTTGAGAAAATAAGTTTGAAATTATTGATTATAAAACTTGAAAATTAAGAAATGAAAATGATGTAAAAAATGACTTGCAACTTTGACTTTACTGCATTGCAATGAAAAACCTCTGATTTGAGCCAAAAAAGGCATATTTATATTTTTTAGATCATTGAGAAAAATTTTATTTTGAAATAAATGATGAAAATTTGAAAAAATCAAAAAATGAAACAAAACAATTTTTTGAAAATTTAAAAAAAGAGAAATTTTGAGCTTTGCCAGAAGAAAATAAATGCAAATATTGTAGTTTTAAGAAATATTGTGAGTTTAAAAAATAAAATATTTATCTCATTTGTAAAATATTTTTTCATAAAAAAAATATTTTTTTAAATAAAATATTTTGATATAAATCAAAAAAATAAAAATGAAAAATATCAATACAAGTCCTGATAATAGACCAAAAAAAATACAAGAAATCACAAAAAATGCAAATAAAATCCTAAAAAACGAAGAAATTCTTAAAAATTTTAAAAAAGTATTTGATAAACTAATAAGATTTTGACAATTTTTTATTGGAAAAATTAAAAATGAAAAAGATTTTGAAGAATTTTTAATTTGATTTGAGAATATTTTTAAAGAACTAGAAATTGAAAAGGTTTACAATACAACAACTATCTGAGCATTATCAAATTTTGAAAAAATGGATTTAATAATGCAATTTTTTTACATTTCTACTCCAATAAAAAATCCAGAAAATTTTAATTTTATTAAATGATGAGTTTGCTATCATTGGGTTATTTTTTATAAAAAATTATTTGAAGAAATTGATAAAAATAATATTTTAGAAAAAGAATTAATTTCATTTTTACCAGATTTTCAACATTGAGTTTTTTCTATATGATTTTGAAATAAAAAATTTATAATTGATCCATATGCAAAATGAAATTTTATAACAAAATTTAAACAATGAGAAAAAATTTATTTATGAGCAATTGAAGATCAATCATTATTTTGAGAAGTTAAAAATAAAAATACAATTAATTATTGAGACCAAGAAATTAAAGTGCAAAGCTTTGATGAAGAAGAACAATTTATTGACAATATTTACTCAGATCAGTTTATAAATATAAAAACATATTTAAATTGAAACTCACTTCATTTAATTGTAAAAGATATTAGTGATTCAATTTACACCATTTTAAGTAAAAATAACAAAAATACAAAAGAATTTATAATCGATAAAGAATTTGCATTAATAGATATTGTTTGACTATACATGGAAGCAAATTGAAAAAAAGTAAATAATTACAAAATATTAATTGAACTAATTTGACACGAAAATATAGTTGATCAAGAAACAAAAAACCAACTAAAAATTATTGCAGATAAAATAAATATTGAGACAGTTTTTGAAAAATTATGAATAAAAGAAGATATTGAAATGTTTAAATAAAATAAAAAACGAACTTAAAAAGTTCGTTTTTTTAATATTTCTTTTCTAAAAACTATTTAATAGCTTCATAATCATTCATCACAAGTCTTGCATTTACCTGCCTAATAAGTTCAAGAACAACTCAAACAACGATAATTAATCAAGATCAAGTTATCAATAAATCAGATTGTGTTAAATCTGTGTATTTAACGAAAATCAACGGAATAACTGCAACAGTTGCAAGAAATCATCATCCCCAGAAATTTAAGTTAGTTGATACATTTTCAATGTATTCAGAAGTTTGAGATCATGGTCTTAATCAAGTAATAAAACCTCATTTTTTTTGAATATTTTCCGCAGCTTTTTCTGGCTTGAAAGTAACTGAAACATAAAAATATGTAAAAGCAAAAATCAATAAGAAATACAATCACATGTAAATAAAATTTGGATTTGATCAAGATAAATTCGCTAAAATCCAAGTTGAAACTGATTGAACAGTTTCATTTGCAGATTTCTGCATAAAACTTGCGATAACTGTTGGAAAAGTAATCATTGCAATTGCAAAGATAATTGGAATCATTCAAGCTTGGTTAATTCTAATTGGTAAATTTCATTTTGTTGCAGTTCATCAAGCTGTTGCATAAGTTACAGAAATATTTCTTTGTGCTTCTGAAAAAATTACAACTAAAATTAACATCAAAATTATCACTCATAAGAAAATTATAAATGGTAAAATTTTTGAAGAATCAATCGCAGCCATTCAGAAAATTTTTCAAAAAATTGGTGGAATTGCAGCAACAATTCAAGTAAAAATTATTAAAGAAATTCAATTTCAAATTCATTTTTCTGTCATTAATTCTCATAACCACATTAGGAAAACTGTTCATGCTGCGATTGAAAGTATAACTGGAATTAAAACACTTAAATCTCAAAGATTAACAACATTTGTTCAAGCTGACATATTCATTAAAGCAATCATTCAGTAAGATTGTAAAATTGCCAAAGGCAAAGTTAGCCATCTTGTGTAAGAATTAATTTTCTTTTGTCACTCTTCTCCTTCTTCATTTTTCATTCTTTCAAGTCATGGGATTACAACAGTCATCAACTGCATAATAATTGCTGCATTAATATACGGTGCAAGTCACATCATCACAATTGAAAAACTTTCCATTGATCATCAAGTAAGAGCTGAAAATACTCAAAGCATTTGATTTTGCGCAAATACTTGTGCAAGTGCACTCATATCAGCAAAAGGAACTGGGATATGTGCTGCCAATCTAAAAAGTATTAATCAAAAGAATACAAATAAAATTCTTTGTCTTAAATCTTTTATTTTCCAGATATTTTTTAAATATCACATATTTTTAAAATTATTTTATAATTACAATAAAAATCAGAAAATATTTTTTCAGATTTTTATTTTTTTTTATTAAGCTTTTTCTTCTTTTTCTTCAGATTTTTTAGCTTCTTCAACTTTTTCCTCTTCTTTTTTTTCTTCTTTTATCGATAATCAAACTCTATGTTCTTTTGTATTAATATCAATAATTCTTGAAGTAATTTCTTCTCAAACTTTTAAATTTTTTCATCATTTTTCCATTTCAGAAACATGAATAAGTCAATTTACTCAACCTCATAAAGATACAAAAGCTCAAAAATCAGTTACTTTTGAAACTGTTCAAGTAATATCTTGACCAATTTTATAATTTCATGCAATTTCCATCCATGGATCTTGTTTCATTTGTTTCAATGAAAGAGAAACTTTTCAATTATCAATTCAAATAACTTTTAAATCAAGAACATCTCAATTTTTTCAGAATTCATTTGGATCTTTAACATGTCCCCAAGCAATTTCAGAAATATGAACTAATCATTCAAGTCAAGCAAAAGTAATAAAGAATCAGAATCTTGAAACTCAAGTAATTGTTCATTTTACAGTTGATCAGATTTCTAATTTTTTCATTTCTTTTTCTAAATCTCATTTTCTTGCGGCTTTTTCAGAAAAAATAATTTTTCAAGTAGATTTTTCAACATTTAAAACAACAACTTTAACTTTTTTTCAAACGATTTCGTTTAATTTTGTTAAAATTTTTCAAGAATCAGAATTTTCAACTCTTGGATAATGTTCAGGTGCCAATTGAGAAACAGGAATAAACGCTTTTACTCAATCCACATCAACAATAAGTCATCATTTATTTGCTTGAGTTGGAACCACAGAAATAATTTCTCACGATTTTTTCAATTTTTCAAATCTATCCCAGTTATTAAATTGAGATGCTTTTCTAATTGACAAAATCAAAGATCAATCTTCTGAATCATCTTCAATTACCATTACTGAAACTTGTGTTCAAACTTCAATATTTACAGCAGTTCACATTGAATCTTGAATTTCTTTTCAAGCAATAACTCAAGTAGTTTGTCCTCAAATATCAACTAAAATTTGAGATTTTTCTTTTTTAATAACAATTCAATCAATTAATTGTCATGCTTTTGGAACTTGAAAATCTGCACTTTCTTTTAAAAGTTGTTCCATTCAGATTTTTTCTGATACAGTGTATTTTGACATAATGCATTTACGGTCTTTTATTTTATAATAGATAATTTGATTCTAAATTTTGACCAAATAATTCAGAAGAGCAAAAAATCCCAAATAAAATATGTGATTTTATTCAAAAAGCAAGTAAAAATTTAATAAATTTAAATTTTACTAAAAATAAATTTTATCAAACTTCTTGTCTCTCAAAATCTATTATTTGAGCCAAGAACTACAAACAACAATTCTTTTCAATCTTTTTTCACTATTGAAATCAAGCATTGACCAGCTTTTGGAGTTGTTCAAGTTTTCATTCAAACAACTTCATCTGAAAGTAATTTATTTGTATTTTCAAACTCAACCCTTCTTCAATTTTGTGAATAAATAACTCATTTTTTCATTTTTACAACTTCTCTCACAAAATCATATTTTTGATACAAATACTTTGCCAAAACCGCTAAATCTCACACACTTGAATAATGTCAATTATCATCAAATCAAATCGGATTTTGAAATTTTGTATTTTTTAATCAAAGTTCAAAAGCTCTTTTATTCATTTTTTCAACAAATTTATCAACTGTTCAAGAATTATACTTTGCCAAAGCAATCACTGCATTATTTCAAGATTTTATCAAAGCTCATTTTATCAAATCTCAAACCGTAAAAACCTCTCAAATACGAATATCCACATGAGATCCTCGCCATAAATCTGAATTTGCATCAATTTTTACCTTTTCACTCAATTTATGATTTTCTAAAATTATCAAAATACTCATTAGCTTTGTCAAACTTGCCATTGGAAGCTTTAAATCCTGGTTTTTTCACCATAAAACTGTTCAACTTTTTAAATCAAAAACTTCACCTGCTTTTCAAAAATTTCTAAAAGATTTTTTTTCATCAGAAATTTTTTTTTCAATTGAAGAAATTTTTGACTCAAAAAAAATATTTTCAGGTTTTTCCTGAAAATTTTGAGAAATTTTTTGCGATAAAAAAAATAAAATTAAATTCTCTAACATTTTTTTAAAAATTTTTCTCAATGAAAAAAAAATTTTATTTTAAATCAAGAAAAAAACCACAAGAAAATT
>JAJOLG010000072.1 GCA_021129445.1 Candidatus Altimarinota bacterium
TATAAAAAAACAATAGTTCATTTATATGGTTTTAAACTATCGCTTTTTATCTTTTTTGTTTTTGATATTTTAAATCTTTTCCAATTAATTTCTTCCGGGAAAACTAAATTTAATAATTCTTTACAATCTATTAAATATTTTTAATGTATTTATTTTAGTTAAAAAAATTTAATCCATAAGATTTGAGATTATGCCAAGAAATCCAATTATTGAATTTTTTTTTAAAAATTTCCCTTATCAATCTCCTTAAATTTAAAATAAGCAATAGTCCAAAAAGTTGTCATAAAAACATTAAATCATCATAAAAGATAAGCAGAAACCCAAATTAAAAATACTGAAACTACTCATCAAAAAGCTATTCAAAATGAGAAAAAATTTGTATTTGCAAAAAAACTCAAAATTAAAAATATTAAAAATGGAATAAGTAAAATTATAAAAATATTTACGAAAATCCTAATTATAATCAATAAAACCACCCACCATAAAAAAACTACTTCTTTTAAATTCCTCATAATCAATCAAGACGATGCACTAATTGATCAAATTACGGATTTTTTTTCAATAATTAAAAACTGACTGGCAAAAACGAAGAAAAAATTGACAATTATTGATAAAATAAACATAAAAACCAAAAACGGAATTAAAATTCACAAAATATTTTCTCATAAATTTCTGATAAAAAAACTTCATTCAGATAAAAGTGTAAATAAATGAACCGGTGCCAACATTGCTGACAATTCAAACATTTTATAAAAATTTCACAATCATGCTCAAAGTCATCACTTCATCGGTTTTCAATTTTTATTTTGATTTATGTAATGAATTATTGCTCATTCACAAATTGGTGGTAAAATTATGTACATTAAAAAAGACACAATTAAAAATAAACCAATAAAAAAACTTGCCAAAGCATGCATTTTTATCCATCACCAAGAGATAATCGCAATATCTTGAAATCAAAACGAAAATTCTCATGGAACATAAGACGAATTTTTAAAAGCAATTATTTGATATGAAATCCAAATAATTCACAAAATCGACACAAAAACAGCTGGCACAAATCAATATTTAAAAAGTTTTGATTTATACTCTTTCGTAATTTTCCAAGAATCGTGAATTATTTCTTTATGGATTGACATTTTTTATTGAAAAGAATTAAAATTTTTAAAATCAAACAATTGAATTTTAGCCAAAATTGCTCATTCACACATTGAATTTTTCACAATATTCAAATCTTTTGGTGATAAATCCTCTTTTTTCAAACTTCACTCATTTATTTTACAAATCAAGATTTCTTCATATTGTTTTTCTTCACTTAAAAATAAATCATCAAATCTAAAAATTTTTTTAAGCTGATTAAAAATTTTTTCAGAAATTTTATTTATTTTTAAATTTATTTTTTTATTTAAATCAATATTTGAAGATAGATATTTCACCTTATCAATTAAATTTAACGATATTGCGCTCATATTAAAAAATTATTTTATAAACATTTAGTATAAATATCATTTTTTTTATATTTGTCAATTAAACATTGAATTTTTCGCTGAGCTTCTGATATTGCAGTTGATGGCTTTGCACGATTATCGTTTATTTTTTGAATTGCATTTTTAAAAATTTCATCATACTTTTTCGAATCAATCACAAAATCTGGATAAGATTTTCAATATGTCGCTTCTCTTGCAAAAACTCAATAAAATTTTTCTAACTTTTGATCATCAATTAAATCTAATCTCGACGAAGGTTTATTTGTTTTTTCAAAATAATCAAGTGAAGATTCTTTTGATCACAAATAATTTAGAAAATCCCATGCCAATTTTGGGTTTTTAACATTTTTTGACACCACAAAAGGAAAATATGAAACCAAGGCATCCCTTTTTCAGGTTTCATCAAAATCAGTAACTTGCGGAACTTCTACAACTCAAATATCTTTTTTTGAAATTGTTTCATATCATTTTGATCTAAATTGAGAAATAATTTTATCTAAATCTTTTTTTAAATAAGAATATCAAAAAATTGCAGCTGTTTTTCAAGTAATAAACGGATAAAGTTCATTTTTATCTTTAAATTTTGAGGTAATTTCTTTGTTCCAAGAATAATTTTTGAATAATGGCTTTCAAAAAGAAGTATAAAGAGTAAGTGCTTTTTCTCATGGTTTTTTCGATTCTCACGAAATATTTCTATTTCACTGAATATCGGCAAAAATCGCTTTTCAAATTTTTTCATCATAAAATTGTGTTCAAAACTGCAACATCAACATGTATAAAATATCATTAGACCTCAAAATATTATCAGATCTTCACATTGCAACTCCGGAAATTTTAAATTTTTCAATAGAATTATCGGTTCTTGTTAATTGCTCAACTTGTTTTGTAAATTTTTTCCAAGTTTTTGCAGGTTTTCAAGATGCAAAATTATCTTCAAAATATTGTTTATTGTAATAAAGTGCCAAAGTATCAACATATGGCGAAATTCAATAAATTTTTCAATCAGAAATTAAATCTTTTGCTAAAACTGGCAAAAAAGTTTCCTTATAAATCTGAACATTCATCGGTTTATCTGTTCATCAAACATAAAGTGGTTCTAATTTTCACTTCCATCTTTGCAAATCTGTATTTTTTATCACAAAAATATCTGGTCATTTTCACTCTGCAAGCTGGTCTAAAAGCAAATTTTCGTAAAATTCGATATCATTAAATTTTTTATAATTGATTTTTACTCACGGATACAAACTTGAAAAAGCCTGAATTTGCCCCTCAAAAATCGCAGTATCATCAAACAAATTCCAAATTGTTAGCTCTTTTGGAGCATTGTCAACCACTTTTTTTTCTCTTTTCAAACAAGATGAAAAAAGTAAAGTTGCGATTAAAAAAATTGCTAATATTTTTTTCATAAAAAAATTTTAAACTTGATATTTTAATAATGTAAAATTTATTTTTTAAATCAAAATATTTTTTCACAAAATTTTTATTTTCCATTTTTCTCCATCTCTGCCTTTAAAACCTCTAATTCAAGCTCATTTGACTCCTTTTCAAATCTTTTTTGTTCCAAATCAAATTTCATTTTTGTCAAATTCAAAATATTTTTCGTATTTTTCATATCTTTTTCCAAAATTTCAAACATTTCGTTTTTTTCTGCATCAGAAAATTTATCCAAATTTTCAATTATAAAATCTTTCACCTCCGCATCCAACGAAGAATTAAACAATAATTCTGCAAATTTTTTTGATTTATTCATATTTTTTTTATTATTTTTTTATTTTCAATAAAAAATTTTTACCTGTTGAGTTAAAAATTTTTCTCAATTTTTAGAAATATTTTGTAAAATTTTTTCATCTGGCAAAATTTTTTTTACATCAATTTTTTCAAAATTTTCAAAATCAAAAAGTCATTTTTTTAAATTTCAAAAATAAAAAATTTTTTCTTCTCACAAAAATTTTTTTTCCAAATCTCCTCTCAAATAAACCTTTTCCTCTCAATTTATCAAAGTAAAAATTTCAGAATTATTTAATTGTAAAAAAATCGGCACCAAATTTTGAGTTTTCATCGCAAAAAATTTTACGGTTGAGATGGAAAATAATTTTATCGATGAATTTTGATTTTTGAAAAGGTTGGCGATCACAGCAGAAATTCTCATTGACATAAACCTTCAAGGTCAATTGCAAAAAAATATTTCTGCAATTTCTTCAAGTTTTAAATCATTTTTTTTAAAAAAATCAAAAATTTTTTCATTCTCATTTTCTCATTTTTCAATCTCCAAAAGCTGTTCATTTTGAAAATCTTCATTAAAAACTTTTATCAAAGTTTTTTCCAAACCCGGCAAAAAAAATATTTTTTTCATTATCAAAAAATTTTTGTTCATTTTCAAAAATCCGAATTATTCAAGTATTCAACATATTTTCAAATACTCTCTCTAAAAAAATCCGGCATTTGCTCCTGAATTTTTCAGGAAACAAAATATCACAAAAATAAAATTCAAGCATATCAAAAATTTTCTGGAATTTGAATTTCAAGCTCTTCTCAATTAAAATAAATTTCCAAATTATCCAAAACTTTTTCAGTTCAAAATTTTATTAACAATTCATTTTCTGAAACCACAACTGAACATGCATGCTTTAATTCTTCAAATGTTTTAATATCTCTTGAGATTTTTCTTCAAAAAAGCTCGATAAATTTTGTATCAATCATACCTGATGCAAGTCAAAATTCTGATGGTAAAGCAAACAAAAATCAGTTAAATTTCGTAAAATCAAAATCTCACAATCAATCCTCTAACTTAGTTAAAAATTCCAAAATTTCTTGTGGATTTTCTCAAGTTACTCACAAAATCCATCACAAATAAGTTGAAGTATTATAAGTGTAAGGCTCAGGATTTTTCTTTGTAATCACACAATTTTCCCTTCAAATAATCTGCTCAGTTTTTGAATTTTCCGTGCAAGTTACAAGCTCAATTTCGTATCATTTTTCCTTAAAAAATTTCGCCATAATCGACGAATGTTTTCATCAAGAAGCACTTAAAATCGTTATTCCATCAATTCATTCAATTTCCAAAATTTTCTCAAAATCATTTTCCGTTGCAAAAATATTTTCTGGATTTTGAAACAAAATTTTTCATGCCAAAATCGCATTTCAAGATCAAATTATCGCTCTTTTTTTAAAATTTTTAAATTTAATTTTTTCTGGTTTCTGCTCAGAAAATAGCTCCAAAGCTCAAAAAACTACTTCTTTCAAAGATGGCAAATTATCTTCTGAAAATTTTTTTTCTAAATATTTCATTTTTTAAAAATTATTTTTTCACAATTAAAAAAATAATTTTCAAAATGGCAAAAATTATTTTGCCAAATCCGCATATTTTTCAAAATTAAAAACCAATTGTGCCACATCTCACCTCGTCAAAAAATCTCATGGCTTCAAATATTCCAAATTTTCAAGCAAATTATTCCTTTTTGCAAAAATTAAATATTCCAAATACCACAATTTTGTGCGATATTGAGCAGTTTGAAATTTATAAGTTTTTGACAAAATTTTCAAAGCTTCTGCAAAATTTATAAATTTTCTTCATCAATCTCAACTGCAATCTTTTCCAAATCAATAAATCCAAATTTATTCTTAATCTCCTGCACCAAAGCATCCCATTGAGGAATCGTCAAAGCCTGTGGTCTCAAATCTCACGAAACACCTGTTTTTTCAAAAATTTCTTCGGCTTTTTTTGGCCCCATTTGACGATATTTTGCCAAAGTATTTGAAATTTTTTTTCTTTTTTCAGAGAAACAATTATGAATCAAGTCCCAAAACATCGGTAAATCTTTTTTTTCAATCAAAGGTTTATCAAAAACTTCAATTTTTAAAACCGCAGAATCCACATTTGGTGCTGGGAAAAATTTTTCCCTCGTAATTTCAAGCTCAATCGAAGGTTGTCAAAAAACCAAAACTTCAAGCGATAACACTGACATATTTTTTGCTTTTTCACAAATTCTCTGTGCAACCTCTTTTTGCATCAAAAAAACAAGTCTTTTTGGTGGATTTTTTGCAGTGATAAAATGACGAATAAGCGGTGAAGTAAGGTAGTATGGAATATTTGCACACAAAATATATCAAGGTTTTTCTGGAATATATTCAACTGCATTTTGATGCAAAATCGTCAAATTTTCCGGCTCCTGAGTCGAATATTTCAAAACCGGAATTACGGTTTCATCAATTTCCAAGGCTGTCACAGATTTTGCTTTTTTTACCAAAACCTGAGTTAAAACTCATGGTCCAGGTCAAATCTCAATCACATCATCATCCTTTGAAATCTCAGCAGAATCAATAATATCCTCCAAAGCCATTTTATCAATCAAAAAATTTTGCCCCAGATTTTTTTTTGTATGAAATCAAAATTTATGCAAAGTGTCTCTCAAAAATTTTTGCCCAGTCAAAGATTTTATCTCTCAATCGTCTGTAAAATCTTTTTTTTGAGAAAATTTTTTGAGTTCAAATTCTTCTTTTGAGAGTTTTTTTTTCTTTTTTTGGAACATAATTATTTTATTTTTTTTTATTTAAATATTTTTTTTTATTTTTAGCAAAATTTTTTAATTTAAATAAAAAAATATTCTGTAATTCAGAATATTTTTAATCAAATTTTACAACCCCTGCCTAATCTTCTCAATCTCACCCTCCTCAGTCTCACAAGAAATTCCCTCAATTTTCTCATCAATCTCCCCTTCAATTTTCGACATTCAAAATTTTGCTTCATCATAAATCTCCTTCAATCACTTCTGATTTTTTTCAATTAAATTTTTTTTCGCCTCAAAATTTTTTTCTTTTTCATCAAAAATTTTTTTTTCAGTTTCAGAAATTTTTTCTCAAAGTTCAGAAATTTCAGAGGTTTTTTTAGAAACATCTTCTGCTAAAAAATTTTCTAATTCATCAAAAAATTTTTCAGAAAAATTCTCTTCTCAGATTTTCTCCAAAAAATAATGCTTTTTTTCCTCATCAATATCAAGATTTGCCACTAAATTAAAAAGTTCTTCGATTTTTTGTTTCATTGGTTTTTTTAGTTTTTATGCGGATTTTTTTTGAGAAAAATCAGGATCATTTATTGGATTCAATCAATTAAGAGGGATTCAAGCAGGTTTTAGTAAATCAGATATTTTTTTATAATTTTCAACTTGCTCATTCACCACCTCATTATTCTTTTTTTCCTTTTCAGCTTTTTCTAATTCCGATTTTTTCTTTTCAACTTCCTCACGAATTTTAATAAATTTTTTATTCAAAATCTCATCTCACAACTCATTCAAGGCTTTTTTATCAATTCATTTTTCAGTTAAAAAATGATTTTTTGCATCTTTTGATGCATTTTTAAGTTTTTCATAATCTTGATTTTCTTTACCTATTTTTTCTTTTTGATTTATTTTTTTCTCAAATGCTTTATTTTCAGTTTTCATCACAAAATCGTCAATCTTACTATCAACACTGTTAAATCTTTTCACAAAATTCTCAAAAGATTTCATTAAAACTTTTCTTTCTCAATTTTCATCATTTTTTAAATCAAAATATTCTTTCAACTTTTCCTCATATTCTCCTTGTTTTGCCAAAATTTTCTTTTTCAAATCTTTTCTCAATTCCTCATTTTCTTTCCACTCATCTTTTTCAAATCTTTTCTCATCAAAAAAATCTTTATCAATTGCTACAAATCATTTTTCCTTATCAAAAATCACCATTTCATCATCATCCCACTTATGAACTTTTGGTTTTTCTCAATCTTTTACATCATAATTTTTGGTAAAAATAATTTTTTCATTATCTCATTTTCAAATCGTATTTTTTTCATATTTTCACTTAAATTTCTTTCAATTCACCTCAATTTCTCAACTCAAAATTTTTCAATATTTCATTTTTGAATACTCTTCAAATTCATTAGCAATTTCTTGTTGTTTTTCAAAAAGATCTTTATTTTTTTCATAAAACTCCATTTTTCTTTGAGTTTTTGAAAAATCTTGATATTTTGTTTTATTTAATTTATTGAAAACTTTTACTGATTTTTGTAAAATCTTTTTATCAAATTCAGATAAATTTTTATCATTATTTATTTTATTTATAATTTCATTTATTCTTTGCGAAGGCTTTTTTTCTGTAAAAAATCAAATATTCAATATTCTCAATCAACGCATTGAAACTCTTCATTCTCTCAAAATTTGAATAAAGTACTCTCTGTCTTCATTTGACAAATCCACATTTTCAATAATTCAAGCAATATTTTCCGCAATTTCATTCACATCTCACATTTTTTTCTCAAACCTTCATTCAATTTCATCCTTTTTGTCTTGAACTTTTTCCAACTTTTCTTCCATTTTTTGCTCAATTCTTTCCAATTTTTCAATCTCTTTTCTCGCATTTCTCGCATCCCAATTTTTCACAACCTTATTTAATCAAACTGTTCAAGCTGTCACAAATCAATCTCAAATTTTTTCAAACAATCACCTCATTTCTTTTACTTTTTGTGCAGCTTCCTGTGTTTTTTCTAAAGAATTTATTTTTTTCTCCTTAACTTCTTGCAAATTTTTTAATGTCAATTCCAATTGTTTTTCTTGAAAAACAATTCTCTCGTATTCTTTATTATTTCAATCTGTCAAAATTCAGATTTTATCAAAAGCTGTATTTTTCATACTTTCAGCTTTATTAGAAAAACTTGTAAAAATATCTTTTCACTCAAAATTACTAAATTTTCACAAAATACCATCAACTCAACTTGGATTTAAAGCCCTATCGGAAAATTTTCTAAATTCTCTTTCTAAAATTTCTTTTGTCTTTTTAGAATCTCACAAAATCTTTTCTCAAACATTTTTAAAATCTTCTTTTGAAAACTCAGATTTTTTCTCAGTTTTTTCAGTACTTTCTTCAATTTGAGTATCTTCTGACAATTTCAAAATCTTTCTCGTATCAAAAAAATTTTTTTCATCACAAAAAATTTTTTTATCCGAAAATAAAAAATTTTTCTCTCAGCCGAAAATTTTTTGTAATTTTATCAAATTTTTTAAGTTAAAAATCTGAATATTTTACTTGAAAAAAAATATTTTTCGTCAAAAAGAAATTGCATAAAAATAATTTTATGCAATTTTAATATTTCGATTTTTTTAATTAAAATTTATCCAAAACCTTTTCAACAAGCAAATCCGCATTATGCAAATGAATTCAATGCTTTTCTCATTCCAAAATCTCCAGTTCAGAATTTTTCAGCAATTCATTCATTTTTTTTCACATCCAAAGCGGAGTGTAAGTATCATGATCTCACCAAATCAAAAAAATTTTTTCCTTAATTTTCGGTAAAATTTCTGTTAAATCAGTATTTAAAACATTTAAAAATGTTTGTTTCAAATGATAATCTTTCGATGCTTGCAAGTAATCCTGCCCTCAAATCAGCTTCAAAACTAAAACTCTCAAAAATTTTATTTTCTTAAAAAACGGAAAACATTTTGAACAAGTTTGAATAAATTTTTGTTTAAAATTTAATTTTGGACGAATTCATGCACATCACATCAAAAATATTTTTTCAAGAAAAAATTGTTTTTGAAGATTTTTTGCAATATGAGAATTTTTTTCCAAAAATTTTTCAACAAATTCTTTTTTTTCTTCATTTGACATTTTCTCTATTTCATCAATATTTTGATAAAAAATTCATCTATTTAAAAGTTTCAAAAAAATTCTTCATCAATTTGAATGTGCAATCAAATTAAAATTTTTCAATCAAATTTCTTTTGCAAATTTTACAACAAAATCTCAATAATCGTCAATTGTAAAATCTCTTGATAGTTCAGTTTTTCAATGCCCTGGCAAATCTGGAACAAAAACATTAAAATTTTTTTCCGATAATTTTTTAGCAACCTCAACCCAAGAATCACTACTTCATCACCATCAATGCAAAATTAAAAAATTATTAACATTATTTCAATCAGCAGATTCAAATTTTTTAAAATTTATTTTTCTTGAATTTATTTCAATAAAAACTTCTTCAAATTTTTTTGACGATAAATTTTCTTCAAGATTATTTTTTTCCATAAAAAAATTTTTTTATTTTAAATAAAAATAAAAAGAAATAAAAAAAATCCAAATTTTTTTAGATTTTTTTTATTTAAATATTTTTTATTCAGCCACTTCTTCTTCAATATCTTTTGCTAAAACTTCTCACAAATCTTCAACTCAATCAACAGCATTTGTGATTTTTCATCTAATTTCTTCAAGTATATCAAGATTTGCCTCTAAAAATGCTTTTGCTTTTTCTCTTCATTGTCAAAGTCTAGTTTCTCAATAAGAATAAAATGCTCATGCTTTTTTAACAACATTAAATTTTACTCATAAATCTAAAATTTCTCAAGAAAGTGAAATTCACTTGTTAAACATCACATCAAATGCAGTTGTTCTGAAAGGTGGTGCAATTTTGTTTTTTACAACTTTTACTTTCGTTAAATTTCATTGAGCTTCTTTATCATCACCAGTTCAAGTTTCAATTTTTGCTCATTTTCTAATTTCTAATCTTTGTGAAGCGTAAAATTTTAAAGCATTTCATCAAGTTGTAGTTTCTGGATTTCAAAAAACAATTCAAATTTTTAGTCTAATTTGGTTGATAAAAATCACCGTACATCAAGTTTTTGAAATTGCAGAAGTCAATTTTCTCAAAGCTTGTGACATCAATCTCGCTTGAAGCCCCATATGAGAATCTCACATATCTCATTCAATTTCTGCTCTCGGAGTCAAGGCCGCAACAGAATCAACAATAACTAAATCAACAGCTCATGATCTCACCAAAGATTCAGTAATTTCAAGTGCTTGTTCTCAACAATCTGGCTGAGAAACATAAAGTTCATCAAGATTTACTCACAATTTTTTCGCATATTGCGGATCAAGTGCATGTTCTGCATCAATAAAAGCACAAGTTCATCATTTTTTTTGCATTTCTGCAATTGCATGCAAAGTCAAAGTTGTCTTTCACGACGATTCAGGTCAGTAAATTTCTACGATTCTTCAAAGCGGATACCCACCTCAAAGTGCTAAATCAAGTCAAAGAGATCAAGACGAAAATGTCTCAACATTAAGTCATCATCATTTTCAAATCTGCATCACTGATCATTTTCAATGTGCTTTTTCAATTTGTGTAATTGCATTTAACAATGCTTGGTTTTTTTGGTCTTTTTGGTCTTTTGTTGCCATAAAGTGTATAATTATTTTTTACAGATGTGATTATGTATTAAATTTTTTAGAAAATTTT
>JAJOLG010000042.1 GCA_021129445.1 Candidatus Altimarinota bacterium
TTTTTAAACAATACTTGAACATCTTTTGGAATTTTTTCAAGCAATTCTTTTGATATTTTTTTCTTAAAAGTTCATCATTTTTTATGTTTTCACATATTTTATTTTTTATTTTTTTAAAATTTTATTTTTCAACATTAGAAGACTTTGGAAGTCTCCAATTTTTTCTTTGTAATTCAAGTTTTTTTTCAAAAAATAGTCAAACTTTTTTCTAAATCTATACATTCTAAACTAAAATCTCAATATTTTTCTAAAAATAATGAATATTTTTTAATATTAAACTTTTTTAAATTAAATTTAACTTCAAAAGCTTTTTTGTCCTTCTCTAAAATAAAATCAATCTCATTTTTATTTTGAGTTCTCCAAAATTTTATTTCATCATAATTATACTTTCCTAAAAAATTTTTGTAAACAAGATTTTCTAACAAACTTCATTTATCAACCCTTAAATTAAAGTTATCAAAATTTCAGGCAAAATAATTTCTCAATCATAAATCAAAAAAATACACTTTTGGCATTTTTGTAAACTCCTTTTTAATATTTGTATGAAATGGCTTTATGGCTGAAATATGAAATGATTTTCTCATTATATAAATATAATTTTCAACAGTAGAAACTGACAAATTAACCATATTTGCAATTTCATTCATATTAAGCAAATTTCAAATCTGACTTGCTAAAATTTTTAAAATATAAAAATATTTTTCCCTAAATTCAATTTTAGCCTCGAAAATATCTTTTTGAATATATGAATCTGCAATTTCTTTCAAATATTTTATTTTTTCATCAAAAGAATCCATTAAAACAAGCTCTGGATACGATCAATAATTTATAAACTCATAATACAAATTAAATAATTCTGTTTTATACAAAAGCGGAATATCTTTTTTTCACAGAAACTCTTTATACTCTATTTTATCTTTAAAATCTAAAAATTCATTAAATGATAAAGTATAAATATAAAAAATCTTTTTTCTTCATGCTAAACTATCTTTAAATTTTTTATCAATATAAAAAGCAGAACTTCAAGTCACAATTAATTTTATCTTATCGGAAAAATTATCATACAACAATTTCAAAAAATTCGATGGATTTTTTAAATACTGAATTTCATCAATAAAAACATAAGTTTTTTCCTTGTTATTTCAAATTAATTGAAAAATATTTTCTGGATCATTATCTAAAATATCTCTAAAATTATTTTTTTCTAAATTCAAAAATTCAGTTTTCTTTCACTGTTTTTCTAAACTGTCTCTTATTTTTTTTAAGACAGTAGTTTTTCAAACTTGCCTTGCTCAAAGCAATAATAAAACTTTATCATTCTCTAAATTTTTATTTATCTCGCCTTCTATTTCTCTGGAATATTTTTTATTCTCCATAATATTGGATTTTTATCAGATATTTTTATTGCACTACACTAAAAATATCTAATATTATTAAAATGTCAAACTAAAAATATCTAAAAAAATATTTTATTTTTTTAAAATTTTATTTTTCAAAATTAAAAGACTTTGGAATTCTCCAATTTTTTCTTTGGAATTCAAGTTTTTTTTCAAAAATTTTTCTTTTTTTTCTAAATTTTTTAAATTTATCGATTTTATCAAAGATAAAGCCTCTAATTTCAATTTTTCAAAATTATCAAAATCATGCTGAGACTCAATTTGCAATTTAATTTGTAAAAATTTTTTTTCTTCTTCAAAAAATTTTTCTTCATCAAAAATATTTTTTTCAAGCTCTTCAAAAATTTTCTCAAAAATTTTAAAATTTTTTTCTGATTTTTCAAAAAAATCAAGCAATAAATTTTCTTTTACAACTGGCAATAATTTTTTTTCAAATAAAATCAATCAAATTAAATAATTTTCAGGTAAAAAAATATTTTTTTGATCAGAAATTTCTTCATTTTTTCTCACAATTTTTTTATTTTTTTTATCAAAATTTTGAAAATCATCAAACAAAAAATTTTCTGAAACTCAAAGCAAAAACGAAATTTTTTTCAAATATTCCTGTTTTTCCAAATTATTTTTTGAAGAAGAAATAATTTGAAAAATCTCCTTTTGAAAAAGTTTTTTATCCTCAATTTTTTTTAAATCATATTTTTTTTGTAAAGCAAAAAACAAAAATTCCACGATATCCAAAGGGTTTTCAATCGCTTTTTTGAAAAAATCAGTTCAATTTTTCACATCATTTTCAATCGCTTCATCCGGATCTTTTCAATTTAACATTTTTACAATTTTAATATTTGTATCTCAATCATTCAAAACCTCAAAAGCCCTTTTTATCGCTTCAATTCAAGCTAAATCAGAATCAAAACACAAATAAAAATTTTCGGTGTACCTCTTCAAAATTTTAACATGTTTTTCATTAAAAGCTGTCCCCAAAGATGCAACAGCATTATCAAAACCGGCTCTGTGACAAGCAATTGTATCCATGTATCACTCAGTCAAAATCACAATTTTTTTCTTACGAATTGCATCTTTTGCAAAATTCAAACCATATAAATTCATCGATTTATCAAAAACTGACGACTCCGAAGAATTTAAATATTTTGCAGAATTTTCTTCTCAACGAAAAATTCTCCCTCAAAATCAAATGGTTTTTCACAATAAATTTTTTATTGGAAAAATAATTCTTCACTTAAATCTGTCGTAAACACCGCTTCAATGCTCGTTTTTCAAGATTACTCAAGTTTTAAAAATGTCTTTTTCCTCAAATCACAGTTTTCTCAAATGCGAAAAAATCAGACTTGAATCATCTGGTGCAAGTCAAATTTCAAATTTTTTTCAAATTTCTGTTCTTAAAAATTTTCAATCCTTCTCAAAAAAAAGTTTTCTTCAAACTAAATATTTTTTTGCTAAATTTGAAATTTTCGCATCATCATCAAGTTTTTCTTGATAGAAATTATTTATTTCTTCTAAAATTTCAATTTGAGAAGTTTTTTCTTCTGATTTTTTAAAATCTTTTTTTTGCAAAATTACACCAGTTTTCGTCGCCAAAACCTCCAAAGCCTCTTTAAATTCAAGATTTTCAGTGTATTCCAAAAATTTAAAAATATCTCCTCATTTTTGACATTGTCAAAAACACCGACAAATCCCAGAATCCGGAGATACAATGAAAGATGGGGTTTTTTCTTGATGCCACGGACAAAGCCCCTTGAAGTTTTTTCAAGTTTTTTTCAATTGCACATACTCTCAAACAAGCTCTTCAATTGGTAGCCTTTGTTTTATTTCTTTGATTTCGTTCAATTTTTTAATTTTTTTTATTACAAATAATTTGTAAAACTTTTTTTTACAGCACAAGAATTTTTAATATTTATTTTCAACTTTGTTCGAAAATATTTTAATTATTCTCAATTTTATTCAAAAATAATCAAAAACCACTAATCTTTTTTCTCAAAATTAATCTTCCCCTCCTCAATATCCTTCAACCTATTTTTCACAAAATCAACTCCTCAAAGTCAAATCGCAAGTCAAAGTCAAATCGAAATTGTCGCAACAACTCAAATAAACAAAATATCAACAAACTTTTCAGCAATTTCAATTTGCATCAAAGCCGCCAAAATCGCAAAAATAATAATAATATTTTTTGCAACAATTCACAAAACTTCTCATCATTTCACATTTGTCAATTTCATCGTATTTTTAATAAATGATGAAACACTATCCGCAAAATTTAGCCCGATAAGTACGATAAACAAAGCAATTACAAGTTTTGGTAAAAACTCAATTACTCAATTAAAAAACTCGGAAACCTGTGTTAATCACATTAAATTTGTTCAAGCAAGAAAAAACACCAAAAAAATATATCACTTCAAAAAATCCGCAGAAACCTTTACCGATGATGACTTCACACCTGCTTTTTCAAGGAATTTATCAAATTCAATTTTTTGAAAAATCGTTTTAACTTTTATTTTCTCAAAAATTTTTAAAATTGTTTTTTCAATTAAACTTCACAAAAGAAATCACACCAAAATAATCCCAATTCATCACAAAACTGATGGTAAATTCTCCAAAACTTTCCCCATTACCCCGCTTGAATTTTGAAAAATCACTGATGAAATTTCTGTTGCCTGATTCACAAAATCGTTAGTCACAATTGAACTTGTTCACATATTTTAAAAATTATTTTTTCAAGAATATTTTATTTATTTTTTTCACAAAAAATTTTTTTTCATTTGCAAAATGCAAATTTTATTTTTTTTTACTGAAAAAAAATTTTTTATTTGAGAAAAAATTTTTAGTTTTGTTTTGATTAAATAAAAATTTTAAATTAAAAATATTTTCTCAAAAAATTTGCGAAATCAACTGTTATTACTTTTTTCAAAAAATTAAAAAAGTATGCAAAACTTTGAAGAAGTTGAAAAAGTTGCTTTGATTGAGAAAATTTTTTAAGAAAATATTTAAAAAAAAATAACAAAAATGCATTTCACAAAAAAAATTTTATCTGGAATATTTTTTTTTCTGATATTTTCAGAAAGTGCTTTTTGAGCGATTTGTACCGATATTTTTAGTGAAAAATGAACCTGTTTTGCAGAAAATTTTTATTCAAATATTTACGATGAAACTGATTATAAAAAAGAATCTTTTAAAAAAACCGCAGAAGAAACTGGTTTTAGTGAAGAATTTTTAATTTTATTTTTTAAATGAGAAAAATCAATAGACGACCTATGCACAAACAATCAAACAAAATCATGAAATAAAAATCAAATTTATTTTTGTAAAGATATAAAACAAAAAGCAAACAATGTTTTCTACTCAAAACTTTTGAGAGAAAAATTAGAAACTGAATTTAAACTTCAAAAATTAAAACAAAACCTGCAAGCAAATTGACAAAATGAGGATATTTTTGCCGATTGAGATTATAAAAATTCATTTTTTGATATTGTGACTCAATGGAATATTATTGATGCGATTTTATTTTGAAAAAATGGAAGAACGCAATTTTTCAAATATAAACCTGATGACGATGATGACAAAAATCAAGAAAATAATCAAAACCCTGAACAAAATCAGGTAGAAATAGAGGAGGCTCAAACCGAAACTCAAAAAGATAAAATTTCATATTTTTGAGAATCAAACTCATCGGCAACTCAAAACACAACTACAAATTCAACAAATTGAACTACTCAAACACAATATGAGATAATTGCAAATTATGAGGAGCAAAACCAAATTTGTCTTGACCCATTTTTAGTTGCAAATTTTTCTGAAAATGAAAATATTTTAAACCAACTTTGAAATACTTCAACAAAAATTGAACAAATTATTTCCGAACAAAATAATTCTGGAAAAAATACTGAAACAATAATAGAAAATAATACAGAAACAACTAAAAAATATCCAAATATTGAAACAACAAAATACTGATTTTTACAACCAAAAGACTGATGAAATGAATGCAAAAAACCACTTTACTGATGATTTATTTGTCTTGATTGATGATCAAAATGAATTTGTACTGAATTTTGAGAAGATTGAAAATATTGAAGTTTTTGCATAAATATTGCATTTATCACAGGTTCACAAGATTTATTATGAAACTGAAAAGACGAAAATTGTATCAATTGTTATATTGAAAAATGATTGCAAATAATTGAGGATGAAATTGATTGACAAGCAGTTTACCCGAGGGAAAATTCGATAAAAAACTGAAACATTCCAAATGCAAAATGAATAAAAAGAGATTACACTTTTTTGGAAATTACAAAAAAACCCATGCCTTGGGATAAAGAAAATTATAATAAATCTTGAAGAAAAGAAGACATTACAATTCCAGATTTATTTGACCCACTTGTAAAATTTTTTAAATCAAAAAATACAAATGAATCTTTAACAAAGAAAACAAAAGACGAAAAATCAGCATGAAAATATATTTTATTTGATAATTTAAAACAAAGCAATTCAGAAAAAATCGCAATAATAAAAGACTGATATGCCTGAGATGTAAATTGAAGAATTACCGAATTCAGAACACTTTTTGAAAAATGAATTTTAAAAAATATTGAAAATTTACCTTTTGAAAAAATTGACAAAGTTAAAAACCAATCATGTAAAAATTTAAAATAATGATTTTCCTACTTGACAATATCCGCTCAAAATTCAATATTGGAAGTTTTTTCAGAACTGCCGATGCCTTTAATTTGGAAAAATTGATTTTATGCGGATTTACCCCCTATCCACCAGACAAAGAAATCTCAAAAACTGCAATCTGAGCCGAAAATTCGGTTAAGTGGCAATATTTTCAAAATTCTTTTGAGGCTGTACAAATTTTGAAAAATCAATGAAAAAAAATAATTTCCGTTGAACTCGATGAAAAATCGAAAAAAATTTGAGAAATAAATTTTTCCTGAGACGAAGTTTTTGTTTTTTGAAATGAAATAAATTGAGTTGATAAAAAAATTTTGGAAATTTCTGATGAAATTTTGGAAATTCCAATGTTGTGAAAAGTCAAGGAATCAATGAATGTTTGAGTTGTTGCGGGTATTGTGGGAGCTTTTGGGTTGTATTTTAGAAAATAAAAATTTTCGAATTTTTCTACTTTACAAAAAAATTATCCATTTTGAAAAAATAATTTTAAAGAAAAAATAAAAATTTTATGCACAAAAAAACTTTTTTATCATCAGAAAATTTTTTTCCAAGTTGAGAAAAAAATTTTTTAAACAAAATGATAATTTTTTTAATAGAAATTTACCAAAAAACCCTGTCAAAAGACCACTCCTGTAATGCGGTTTGATTTTGCAAATTTGTGCCATCTTGCTCGGAGTATGCGAAAGAAAGTTTTAAAAAATATAATTTTTTTAAAGCATTTTTCAAAAGTTTTTGGAGAATTTTGAGATGTAATCCGTTTAACAAAAATTGAGGGATTGATTTACCATAAAAATAAAAAACAAAAAAGAAAGGGTAATTTTTATATATAAGTCAAAATTTTTTATACCTTTTTAAATCTTTACTAAAAAGGTGTAATTTTATCCTATATCTACTTCAACCCTCTTAATAAACTCCAAATCCTGAAAATACCCCGCCGCTCAAATCATCGCTCAATTATCTGTGCAATAAACCATTTTCTTCGGCCACAAAATCTCCAAATCGGTTTTTTCTCAAAACATTTCTCTCAATCTTAAATTCGCAGAAACTCATCAAGCCAAATGAATCTGCTTTGCTCAAAATTTTTCAACCGCTTTCAAAGTCTTTTTCATCAAAATATCACAAATCGCTTCTTGAAAGGATGCTGCCAAATCGCATCTTAATTGTTCTCAAATTTCTCAAAAAAACTCAAAATCTTTTCAATTTTTTACCAAAAATTTTTCAGAATTTTCAGAAAAATTTTCTCACTCATTAAAAAAATTTTTTTTACCATCATAAAAAATTTTTCCTTCAAAAATATTTTGAATTTTGTACAAAACTGAAGTTTTCAAGCCAGAAAATGAAAAATTAAAATCTCAAGATTGAACCATTCACCTCGGAAAATCAAATGCTTTTTTATCTCATTTTTCTGCTAATTCTCAAACCTCTTTTCAAGCAGGATATCACAAACCCAGCATTCTTCAACACTTATCAAAAGCCTCCCCTGCCGAATCGTCCAAACTTTCTCAAATCAATTCAATTTCATTAAAATTTTTCATCAAATGAATTTCATTGTGTCATCAGGAAACTGTTAAAACAATTGCAGGAAACTTGATTTCATCAGGATTTCTTTCCAGTAAATTTGAAAAAATATGTCAATAAATATGATTTACTCACAAAAGTGGAATTTTGTAAAGATACGAAAGTGTATTCGCAAAAGTAATTCAAGCCATCAAACTTCAAATCAAACCAGGTCAATTTGTCACCGCAATTGCATCAATTTCCTCAATTTTTTTTCAAGATTTTTTCAAAGCCTCATTAAAAACCGAGTTTAAAAAATCAACTTGCGCCCTCGCCGCCTCTTCTGGAATTATTCATTTTGTGGCTTGATGAAGTGCGATTGAAGTCGCGATTTCCAGCGATAAAACCTCTGTTCAATTGCAAATTATTGCAATTGAAGTTTCGTCGCAAGAAGTTTCGATAGATAGAATTGTGTTTTTTTTCATTTAAATTTAATAAATTTCATCATTCAAATTCATTTCAATTTTTTTCTCTCTCACAAACTTCTTTAAAAACATATTAACAACAGATGTCAAATTAATTCGCATTTCATTTGCAATCTTTGAGGCCTCTTCTTTTATAGCTTTTTCAATTCTAAAATTGACATTTATTTTTTGAGAAATTGCTACTGACATAAAAAAATATTATTTTATATACATTGTAAAAAAAATTATTTACAAAAATAAAGTCAAATTACTTTTTCTTAAAATCCAAAAACACCTCATCCCTCTCTCAAATATTCAAAATTGGCAAATCAATCTCAAAAACATTTTTATCTCAACTTATCCACTTTTTAAAATTCAACTTTTTCACTTCTCAATTTTTCAAAAATTTTACAAAAAGCAAATCATATTTTTTTGAAGTATAAATCTGTAAAATTTCGTTATTTCATCAAAATCACAAAATTTTTTTTAGTTCAGTTTTTGGAATATCCGATCAAAATTTTTGATACAAAAATTCAAAAAACTTCTCAAATTCTCAATCAATAAAAAAATTTCTTTTCAAGGAGATTATTTTTTTCGAAGAATTTTCTTTCCAATTCAAAAATTTTTTTTCAACAAATTTTCATGATTTATTTCAGGAAATTGAAATAAAAATTTCCTGAATTTCATCAGGTTTTTTAGCATATTTTTTTTGAAAAAAATCATTTATTTTTTCATTCTTTGAATAAAATTTTATCAATCATTTTTCAAAAATTTTATTTTTTAAATCAAAAATTTTCTCACCTCAAAGCAAATTCATAAAAAATTCTTTATCAAAAATTTTCCCCTTCAAGGAAAGAAAAAATTCTCAAATCATCAAAGATTTTGAAGAAATTCAAGTTTTTGACAATTGTTTTTTCGACCCAACAAAATACTGAAAAACAAAGTCCCAATTATTTGAATCGACTGAAATTCACAAATTTTTTAATTTAATCGGTCAAGTAATTTTCAAAATCTCAGTCAAAATTTTCGAATCCAAATAAAAAAAATTATCGATAGTCTGTCATCAAGATTTTTCAAAAAAATAATTAAAATTTTGCGAAGACATTTCAAGATTTGGATTTACATTAAAATCCCTCAAAGACCAGTTTTCCGCTCAAACAAGCAACTTTGCTTCAAAAGGAATTTTCTCAAAATTTCATTTCAACTGCCCATCAAACTCGTAAATATCATGAACTTTCCAATACAAAATTTTTCAATCATTTGCAATAAAAATCAAAAAACTTCACACAAAACCACCGGTTGCACGACTTTCATTTGAATTTTGGAAAAAAATCACGGAAGTTTGAGGTTTATTTTTTCAAAAAATTTGAGAAATAAAAATTTTATTTTCAGAAATTTCTTTAAAAATATCAATTAAATCACCCTGGGGGGCAATTATTTTAAAATATTTTTCATCAAAAACTTTAGATAAAAAAAATTTTCAAAAATCATTTGAGTTAATTTTTGACAACAATTTTAAATTCTCGTCGTTCAATTTCAAAATATTTTCAACAGGATTTCAGTCAAAATTTTTATCAAAAATCATTCAAAAATTTTTTTCAATTTCCAAAAAATTTTTTCACAAAATTATTCAATCATCAAAAATTTTTTCGAACTCAAAAAAAATTTTTTTGGCTCAAAATAAAAATTTTCTCTCTCAAATTTTCTCCAAAATTTTTTCTTTAAATTCAAATTTTTTTATCTCCAAATCAGAAAAATTTTTTTCAAGTGCATCAAAATTTTTATTCTCAAAATTATTTTTAAAATTCTCTCAAATCAGCTTAAAACCTGCTTTTTGATCAGAAAAAAATTTTTTATTTTCCTTGTAAAAAAAATAATAATCAGCAGAAACCAAACTTGAAAAAATCAAGAATCACCAAAAAAAAATTAGCAAAAAAACTTTAAAGTTTTTTGATTTTTGAGAGATTTTTTTCTCAATCGGCCAAGAATAATCGAAATTATTTTGCATTATTTTTTACTTTTTCATTTCTCAACTCAACCCGCAAAGCCAAACAAACCCCAATAAATATAAAAGAATCTGCCAAATTAAAAGTCGGGAACCAACTAAAAACTGAAATAAAATCCGTCACTTTTCAAAAAAATATCCTTTCATAAAGATTTCACAAAGCTCATCAAATTATCAAAGAAAACGAAAAAACCTCAATTTTGTGTGATAAATCCCAATTTTTCCAAGTATAAAAAATCAAAAATCACAAAAGTGCACAACTCAAAACAATTTGCAAAATTCAGGTTAAAGGTATTGAAAATGCAATTCATTCGTTAAATTTTAACATAAATTTTGCTCAAAAAATTAGGTCAAAATTTGAATTTTGTAAAAATTTTTGTGCAAGATTTTTTGTAAATAAATCCAAAAAAATAAAAAGTGCCGTTAATGGAAAAATCAT
>JAJOLG010000058.1 GCA_021129445.1 Candidatus Altimarinota bacterium
AAAAATAGAAAATTTTAATTTTCTATTTTTTGAATAATATTTTTTAATTATTTTGGCATTATCGTTTCCAAAATCTGCTCACAAACTTTTTTCAAATCATCAACTTTTATTTTTCAACATTGAGTTTTATCAAGATTTTGAATTGCTAAACTTGTAAAAACATCTGCTTCACACTTATCTTTTTCGGATCAAGTCAAATTTGCACATTGTCATTTTTTTTCTTCAACTTTTTCTTTCAA
The DNA here is from genome assembly GCA_021129445.1 of Candidatus Altimarinota bacterium. Lineage (GTDB taxonomy): Bacteria > Patescibacteriota > Gracilibacteria > JAJOLG01 > JAJOLG01. The sequence continues at coordinate 240 of JAJOLG010000058.1, forward strand.
AACCTTTTCACTATCAATATTTAAATTTTCAACATCTTTTAATTGTTCTTTCATATCTTCAATTGTCAAACCTCATTCTTTTTTAACTTTTTGCTCAACATTTTTTATATCATCTATTTTTTCAGCATCTTTATTGATAAAATTATTGTCATTTACTCAAATGTTTTTCAATTCAACATTTTCATCAGATTGAATATCTTTTTCTGCATCTTTAATTTGTTCAACTTTTTTTTCAGAAACTTCTTGTCATTTTTTTTCTCACACTGTAATATCTTCATTAATATTCTTAATTTCCTCTGTTTTAAAAACAGAATTACAAGAACTTAAAATTAAAATTGGTAAAATTAAAAAGATTATTTTTTTCATTTTTTTAAAATTATTTTTTTATATTATAAAAAATAAATCACAAAACAAAAACTATTTTACTGCACAAATAGTTTTTTTATGATATTTTTATTTTTTAAAAAAATTTTGTTTTTCCAAAAAATTTCTTTTTACTTTTTAAAATTTTTATAAAAATATGACAATTCTAGATTGAAAAAAATTATCGGAAAAAATAAAAAATGAATTAAAAAATAAAATTCAAAAAGAAAAAATTTTTGCTCATATTTGAGTAATTTTAATTTGAGACAATCCTGCATCAAAAATTTATGTAAAATACAAGGAAAAATTTGCAGAAGAGATTTGAGTAAAATTTACAAAATTTATTTACGATGAAAAAATTTCTGAAAAAGAAATTTTGAATAAAATTGAAAAATTAAATAAAAACCCTGATTTTACAGGAATTTTCGTTCAATTACCAGTCCCAAAACATATTTCTGTTCAAAAAATAATTGAAAAAATTGATCCAAAAAAAGATGTAGACTGATTTTCTCAACAAAATATTTGAGAAATGTTTTTAAATCAATGATGAATTTTTCCAGCAACTCCAAAATGAATTTTAAGACTTTTAGATGAATACAAAATTGAAATTGAATGAAAAAATGCAGTTGTAATTTGAAGGTCAAATATTGTCGGAAAACCGCTTTCTACAATGCTTTTAAATAGATGAGCAACTATTACAACTTGTCATTCAAAAACAAAAAATTTGAATTTTTATTTAAAAAATGCAGATTTAATTATTGTGGCAGTTTGAAGAGAAAATTTTTTAGATTGAGAAAATATCAAAAAATGAGCTGTAATTATTGATGTTTGAATAAATCCAAATTCAAATTTGGAAATAAAATCGCAAATTGTTTGAGATTGTAATTTTGAAAAATGTTGTGAAATTGCGAGTTTTATTACTCCTGTGCCAGGTTGAGTTGGGCCGATGACGATTGCGAGTTTGATGGAGAATTCGGTAAAATTAGCAAGAAATAACAAAATTTGCGAATTTTAAAAAAAAATAAAAGTCAATAAAAATATGAAAATAATCTGAATATCCGCATTCTTTCACGATTCCGCTTCGGCTCTAATCCAAGACTGAGAAATAATTTCCGCAGTTCAAGAAGAAAGATTTACTAGAAAAAAACAAGATGCAAAATTCCCAGAGAACTCAATAAAATGGATTTTAAAAAAAAATAATTTATCAATAAATAAAATCGATTTTTTTGTTTTTTATGAAAAACCATTTTTAAAGTTTGAGAGACTTTTAGAAAATTTTTTATCTGAAGTTCCGTTTTGAATAGAAAATTTTTTTACTGCAATTCCGGTTTGGATAAAGGAAAAATTGTTTTTGAAAAGAATTTTAATTCAAAATTTATTTGAAATTTATGCTGAAAATTTTTTAAATGAAGTAAAAAATATTTTTGAAAATAAAAAAAATATTTCAGATGAAGAAAAAATTTTTTTTGAAGAATTAAAAAATTTTTTAAATTGAAAGAAAAAATTTCAAGATTATAAAAAATTTTTTTGAAATAAAAAAAATCAAAAATTTTTGAAAAATTGAAAAAATTTTCTTGATGAAAAAGAATTTTACAAAAATTTTTCACAGAAAATAAAATTTTCAACTCATCACGAAAGCCATTCCGCTTCTGCATTTTACCCATCTCCTCTTGAAGATGCTGCGATTTTGACTATTGACGGGGTTTGAGAATGGACGACAACTTCAATCGCACACTGAAAATGAAAGAAAATTAATTTTTTGCAAGACATAAAATATCCGCATTCACTTGGTCTTTTTTACTCGGCGATTACATATTTTTTGGGGTTCAAAGTGAATTCTTGAGAATATAAAGTCATGGGTTTAGCTCCATATTGAGAGGAAAAATGAGTGGAAAAATTTTATAAATTAATGAAAGAAAATTTAATTGATGTTAAAAAAGATTGAAGTTTCAGGCTTAATTTAAAATATTTTTCGTATTTGAGAGGTTTAAGAATGACAAATGAAAATTTGGAAAAATTATTTTGAGTGCAAAAAAGAATTCCTGAAAAAAATTTAGAACAAATTCATATGGATATCGCATGAGCACTGCAAAAACTCACCGAAGAAATAATGATTAAACTTGCAAAAACTACAAAAAAAATCACAGGTTCAAAAAATCTTTGTTTGGCTTGATGAGTAGCTTTAAATTGTGTTTGAAATGGGAAAATTTTGGAAGAATGAATTTTTGAAAATATTTGGATTCAGCCAGCAAGTTGAGATGCAGGTGGTGCGGTTTGATGAGCTTTGGCATTTTATTTTTCACAAAAAAATACAATTAGAAATTTACAAAAATGAGAAGATAAAATGAAATGAGCCTACCTTTGACCACAATCATCAGAAAAAGAAATTTTAAAAACTATAAAAAAATTTTGAGCAAAATTTAAAAAAATGGATGATGAAAAACTTTTTGATAAAATTTCCGAAGAGTTAAAAAATTGAAAAGTTATTTGATGGCATCAATGAAAAATGGAGTTTTGACCAAGATCACTTTGAAATCGTTCAATTATTTGAGATGCGAGAAATCCTGAAATGCAGAAAAAAATGAATTTAAAAATAAAATTCAGAGAAAGTTTTAGACCATTTGCACCGGCAGTTTTAGAGGAAGATGTTGAAAAATACTTTAAAATAAATACAAAATCGTCTTACATGCTTTTGGTTGCAGATGTTCAAGAAAAAATTAGAAAAAAAATTTCTGAAAATGAAAAAAAATTATTTTGAATTGAAAAATTAAATATTCCAAAATCGGAAATTCCTGCGGTGACTCATGTTGATTATTCTGCAAGAATTCAGACTGTTTCCAAAAAAACAAATCCAAAATTTCATAAATTGATTTCAAAATTTAAAGAAAAAACTTGAAGTTCAATTTTGATAAATACAAGTTTTAATGTTCGTTGAGAGCCAATTGTTTGTACAGCAGACGATTCTTACAAATGTTTTATGAGAACTTGAATGGATTATTTGGTAATTGAAAACTTTGTGTTTAAAAAAAGTGAACAGCCGGATTTTTGAGATGATGAAAAATGGAAAGAAGAGTTTGTTTTGGATTAAGATTTATATTTTTATATTAATTCCCTAAATAACTCTCATTCATGCCTAAAACATTCCTCATTCAATCTGGATCATTTGAATGTTTTATAGCATTTTCTGGACTAATATTTCAAAGTTGCACATTTTTCAAAATATCCTCATCAAGCAACTGCATCCCCTCCTGTTTTCAGGTTTGAATAATAGATTCAAGCTGATGAACTTGATTTTCACGAATTAAATTTCAAACAGCATAATTATTTACCATAATTTCCATCACAACTTGTAAACCTCATCAGATTTTTGGAATTAATTTTTGAGTTATAATTCAAGCTAAAGCCTCAGAAAGCTGCAATCTAACCTGATTTTGTTGAGCTGCTGAAAATGAATCAATAATTTTATTTATACATTGCATTGAATTCCTCGCATGAATTGTAGAAAAAACCAAATGCCCTGACTCTGCAATTGTAATTGCTGATTTAATTGATTCTAAATCCCTCATTTCTCACAAAAATAACACATTTGGATTTTGACGAAGTGCAGATTTCATCGCTTTTTGAAATGAAATCGTATCTGTTCACACTTCTCTTTGTTCAATCCAAGATTTTTTCTTTTCAAAAGTATATTCAACCGGATCCTCAATTGAAATAATATGCTTTGAAAAATTTTCATTGATATTATCAATCATTGCAGCAATTGTTGTAGATTTTCAAGATCAAGTTACTCAACAAAGCAACACGATTCATGAATTTCTTTCAGATAAATCTTTTAAAATCGCTGGAACTCATAAAGATTCCAAAGATTTAATATCTGATCTTAAATACCTAAAAGTTGCAGATGGATTTTTTGCCTGATGAAAAGCATTTACCCTAAATCTAAAATGCTCTCAATCCTCTCTTTCCCATTCATAAGCAAAATCTGTTTCTAATTCTTCCTCAAATTCTTTTTTATTTTTTTCTGTAAAAATTGAAAATAAAAATTCTTTAACTATTTCTTTTGTTAATTTTCACAATCTTTTTGCAGGAAAAATTCATCACTCAATTTTTACTCATAAAAAATATCAAGGCACTGGATATATATCACTCGCCTCATTTTCAACCATAATTGACAAAAATTTTCATTTCAAATCAAGTTCATCAAAATTTGATGGATATTTTATATTATCGTCAACCACCTGACCTTCTTCAATATTTTTTTGTGCAGGAGGTGCAATTATTTCTGGATCTTGCTCTTCTTTTTTAAAACTTTTTAATTCATTTCATAAATTTTCATCCTGAACACTTTCAGAAAAACCATTTTCAGCTTCATTATTTTGCAAATTTTCTTGATTATTTTCAGAAAAATTTTCATCCTGAATACTTCAAGAATTTTTCATAAATTGTGTACTTCATTGATTTTGCAAATCTTGAAAAACATTTCATCATTGACCATTTTGTCAAAAATTTTGCCCATTGTTTTGAAAATTTTCTTCCATATTTTTATTTTATTTTTATTTTAAACCCTTCATCAAACTAAGGTAGTTACAAGTACATAAGCCACAGAAATGATTATCGATCAAATTATAACATTTTTTATGATAGCTTTTCACTCCTGAGCCTCTTCTTCACCGGAAAATATCATTTTTGCTCATCAATAAATAATCATTGCAACGGCAATTGATGCCAAAAATCATAAAATATAATTTAATAATCATGAAACTTCGGCAACAACTTTTCACATATCTCTTCATTCTCAAGTTACTCAATTTCAATAAACTCAAAAATAAACCAATGTTTTACTAAATAAAATCACAACAAGTCAAATTCATGTCCATAAAATTGTATCTTTCTGTTCTTTTAATTTCACTTCTGAATCATGTGCAAAAATCATTGAAACTGCTGATTTTATCATCATTACAAGTGCAATTAAAATTACAAAAGTTTCAATATATCAAATCAATCATTCAATTTGTAAAACTCAAATTTTCGCAGCATCAACAGCACTTCAAGTTGAATTTAAAATTTCTCAAGCTTTTTGCGTTCAAGATCATCAGAAAAATACAGTTCTAACCAATGGTTCAATTAAAAAAGTCATCAAAAGTGCTGCAATGGTCCATAAAATTTTTGATTTTGCAGCTGCTAATTCGTCTGCGCTTCAATTTATTACCAAAGAAATTCAAGTATAAAACAAATATATAAAAGCAAAAAATCACATAAATTTAACCAAAACCTCAACAATTCTCATTATTGCAATTTGTAAAGAATCTGCTCAGTCTCACCTTTTCTCCATTTCTATACCTTGTTCTCTTGAAAAAGAATTTACAAGTCAAGCATCAGAATTACTAAATTGAATTTCTAAAATATTATCTCATGCAAAAATTTCTGAATTTACAAAAAAAATTCAGAAAAAAAATATAGAAACTAAAAAAAAATTTTTAATTCAAGAAAAAAATTTTTCAGCCGATAAAAAATTTTTTATTCTTTTTTTCATTTTTAATTTGGTAAAAATATCGTTACAAGCGAATAACTTGACATTAAAATCACAAGTCAAATTGCAACATTTTTCATAATTCATTTTGCCAATTCAGTGTTATCATTTCATTCTCAACTTGAAAAAATGTAATAAACTCATGCTAAAATTATCAATCAAACTCATCAAATTGTAATAAATTGCATAAAATATCAAACAACTCACATAATTTCTTGAGTTGTTGAAAGTGAAGCTCACTCATTTACTCATTTCATTCAATAATTTGTAAAAAATATTTCATAAATAAATTTTCTCGACAAAAGTGTGACCATCAATCAAACTCATGCAGATAAAATTTTTTTAAACTCATCTTCAATTCATTCTCATTGCGATTTCACAATTTTTATTCAAGAAATTACAATCACAGCAACAGCAATTCATCAAATTAAAATCGCTGAAAAATCAACCAAAATATTCGCCATAGATTCAAAAGCTCAAATATTTCAAAAATCCGCATTATTATTTCACAAAATTGGATCAACAGCCTCTGCAATTTTTCAAGAAAATGAAATTAAAACAAATCACAAAATTGCAAATCAAAAATTTGTTCAAAATTTTTTAAATGCATTTTCCGCCTCTGCTCACACCGAAAAAATCACAGCAAATAAAGAAACAATGATAAAAATAATTGAAATTCAAACCATGATAAATTTTATCAGAGGGACAAAAGTTCAAGTTAAATAAGTTTTCACTTGCTCAACTCAATCTCAATCTTTATGGGTTAATTTTAATTGATTATCAATCTCATTTGCCCATCAATCAGGCAAATATCATGCATTTGTAAAATTTGGAAAAAAACAAAAAATTCAAAAAAATAAAATAATTCAAAAAAATATTTTTTGAAAATTAAGCATTTTTGCCGAAAAAATTTTTTTAACAATATTCAAAAAAAATTTTATGTTTATAAATCTTTTTATTTTACACAAAAAAATTTATTTTACATAAAAAAATTTTTGCAAATAAATTAAAATATTTTTTTTTAATTTTTTAACCTATTTTCAACAGAAGTTCTGATATCAACATCAACTTTTTTTCATTTTACAAAATCAACAAATTTTAAATAAAACGATATCAATTTTAATTCATCATATCTTCTCTCAATAAATTGCATCACATCAAGTGAATTTTTTGAAATAAAATCATCCAAATTTGTAATTGAAATTTTATCAATATTTAAAGCTGTAAATGCTTTTTCTTTCATAAAAACTACATTTCAACTTCAATTAAAACAATCTCAACTACAATAATTTATTTTTCAATAAAGATTTTTTTTGGATAATTGGAGATCAGTAAATAAAATATCAGATCAAGAAAATGCAATTCACATTGGATTATCAAGCATCGCTTCTTTTGTAAATCAAGTTCAATTTCAGGCTTGTGGAGCAGAAGTACTCATTTTGATATCAGTTCAAGATCAAGTTTCATCCTCATAAATTAAAATTTCTCAGGCATTTCAAATTATTGTTTCAATTCTGTTAAAATTAGAAAATAATGTTTTTGTATCATCTTCACTAAACTTCCAAATTTGCACTTTCCTAATTAAATTATTTCAAGAATCTGCAAAAACAAATCATCAAGATCAATAAAATTTTATTCAAGTTGGATGATTTAAAATTGCATTATTTGCAAGCAAAAAATCTCATCAAAATCACATTTCTCAAACATTTCTTTCTTTTTCAATCACATCATCTAAACTTCAAACAAATTCATCCTTTCATCAAAAAAATCAATCGGTCAAGATTCTTTCATCTTTTTTTCAAATTCAGGCAATTGTAAATGGCTTGTAATATGAATTATTTCAAGAAAACGGTCAAACTGCAACAATACGATTATTATCTGTATCAGAAATCAATAGCATTCAAATATCTCAACGAATTGCTAAACCTGTTGGATTATTCAAAAGAAAATCTCATGGAAAAACTCAATCTTCAACAATTCATGCATCTCAAGTTCAAATATAAGTTTCAATATTATAATTTGTCAAATTTACAACACGAACAGCATTATTTCACGAATCTGCAAAATACAAATATCAATCATAAATCACCAATCATTTTGGATGATTCAAAGTATTACGTCAAAAATTTCAATCTTTAAATCAAGAAATAACATAATTAGATTCTTCTCAGGTGTCAGGATTTATTTTTGTTCAAATTTTTCAAGCAATATTTTCTACTTTATCATTTGAAAAATCATTTTTTGGTACACGAAAAATCAAATTTTGATAAGTATCAGAAAAATATAAATTGTTAGAATTTATTGCAATTCAAGTCGGTGTCAAAAATTTTCAACTTCACCATCAAGAAATTTGTGAACAATCTGTGAAATCTAAATCACATTTCCAAACCAATCAATTTCAGGGGTCTGTAAAATACAAATTATTTCAATCTTTTTGCAAATCAGAAAATAAATTCAAATCAGTAATTCACAAATGATAATTTTTATCTCAAATTGTTTTTTCTCAAAAATCACCAGAAAGACTTGTTTCAAGGGGTTTTATTAAAGTAAAAAGTGATTTTTTTTCTCAATTATTTTTTTTATTTTTTATCAAAACTCAATTAAATTTTTCTCATAAAATATTATCTTTATAAATATTTGATTTTAAAATTTTAATTTCATCTCAATTTTTTAAATAATTTTTCACACTCGCAACCGCATCAACTATTTCGGAATTCATTTCAATTTTACTTTTATCAAGCTTTCACGAAGTCATCAATTCTCACAAAACAGAAAAAACACCTGCTGAAATAATTCACAAAATTGCAATGGAAACCATAATTTCCATCAAAGTAAATGCAGATTTTTTTTTCTGCCCAAAAAAATTTTTTCTTATTTTTAACATTTTTTTTATTTATTCTAAATAAATTTAATTAGAAAAAAACTTTTTTATAAAAAAAATAATTGCATAAAAAAAATTTTATGCAATTATACTATTTTTTTTAAAATTTTTTATTGTTTTCTAAAAATTTTATATAAATCATCCTCTGTAAAATCAAAATCATTTTTATTAAAATTTTCAATTATAATTTTATCAAAAGAAGTCTTATTGGTTTTTCTCAAAGCTTTTAAACCTCTCAAAACACAGGTTTTTGGATCTTTACAAATATCTTTTCTTGTTCAAACATAAATTTCTTTTTTTCAATTTAATTCAGTTCTTGTTCAATCTTTTAAAATTACAAAAGTTTTATATCAAATAAATTGTCAATTTATTTTATCATCACTTGGCAAATTATAATTTCACTCAAAAACAACTTCTTTTCACATGTTCGATCACGATCATGAATCCTGCGATTCTTTTAATTTTAAATTTAAATTTTCAAACCTATCATCATCAAAAATTATTTGCGCATAATCAATATCAGAAAGTGCATTATAAATATTTGCTGTAATTGTGAATTTTACCTGTGATCAAGCTTTTGCCAATGTTGGAAAAACTTCTGATGAAATAATTTTCGCTCAATATCTTGAAATTGAATAAACTTTTATAATATACTCTGTTCAAATTTTTGCAACAAAAGAAAAATTTTCTCAATCTTGTGATTTTATATCTAAATTTGCTGATAAATTTAATCAATTTGTTTTTGAAATTAAATTTTCTTGTGGAATATTTGCAACATCATCAATAATTCATTTATATAATGATAAACTCAATAATCAAGGTTCTGCAATAATTTTTGCTGCATTTGTTCAATCTGAAATATCTTCTGGCTTGAAAGAAAATATTGCATTTACTTTATCTGATTGAACAGTGAAAAATGTATTTTTACTATCTTTAACATCAATTTCTCAGTTTCATTCTATTGTGATTAAAAAATCGTCTAAATACAACTTTGCTCATTTTTTTATAAATGAATATGTTTTAATTAATGTTTGTCAGTTTATTAGAGATACTTTTAATGTATAAATTCATCAATTTGTGAAATCATCTATATTTGTAGATAAAGATAGTCAAGTTCATGAATCCATTAGATCTCATTCTGTTCAGTTTCCTT
>JAJOLG010000044.1 GCA_021129445.1 Candidatus Altimarinota bacterium
AAGACCTTTATCTGCTGCTTTAAGAGAATTTTTTGTTTGATCTCAACTTTCTCAATTTATGGATCAAACAAATCCAATATCTGAATTACTTCACAAAAGAAGGCTTTCTGCGATGTGACCTTGATGATTAGTTAGAGAAAGAGCTTGATTTGAAGTTAGAGATGTGCATCCCTCGCATTATTGAAGAATTTGTCCAATTTCTACACCAGAATGACCAAATATTTGATTAGTTTTGCATTTTGCAAATTATTGAAGAGTTAATAAATATTGATTTATTGAGACTCCATATAAAACAGTAAAAAATACTGTTAAAAATTGAAAAGAAGCAATTTGAAGAATTATTAGAAAAGATGAGTATTGACAAAAAGCTTGAACGATAATTGATGAAAAAATTCTTAAAAAAATTAAAGAAAAAGAAATAAATGTTGTTTCTTATGTAACTGACGAAGTAAAATTTTACGATGCAGAGGCAGAAATAAATTTTACAGTTGCAGAAGCAAATACAGATATTGATGAAAATTGAAATATTTTAAAATCAATTGTTTCAGCTCGTAAAGCTTGACATCCGACAACTGTTCCTGCTTTTGATTTGACTCATATTGATATTACACCAAAACAAATTATTTCTGAATGAACTTCATTAATTCCATTTCTTGAACATGATGATAATACTCGTGCATCTATGGGATCAAATATGATTAAACAATGAGTACCTTTGGTTAGTCCAGATTCTCCAATTATTTGAACATGAATGGAATGAGTAGTTTCTGAGCATACTTGACAATTGCTTATGGCTAAATGAGAATGAAAAGTTTCTCATGCTGATGCTAAAAAAATTGTTGTTATTTATAAAGATTGAGAAAAAGTTGAATATACTCTTGATAACTACGAAAGAACAAATCAGTGAACAGCATATCATATGAGATGTGTTGTATCTGAATGACAAAAAGTTAAAAAATGAGATATTTTAGCTGATTGAGCTTCTATTCAATGATGAGAAGCAGCAACTTGAAGAAATCTTGTTGTGGCTTACATGACTTGGAAATGATATAATTATGAAGATGCGATTATTATTTCAGATAAAGTTTGGACCGAATCTTTGTATGATTCAGTGCATATTAAAGAATACACTGTTGATATCAGAGACACAAAACTGTGAGCAGAACAAATGACAAGAGATATTCCAAATGTTTCAGAAGCGAAATTAAAAGATTTGGATTTAGATTGAATTGTGAGAATTTGAGCAAGAGTTAAAGAATGAGATATTTTGGTTTGAAAAATTACTCCAAAGTGAGAAACTGAACAAACACCAGAAGAAAGACTTTTACAAGCAATTTTCTGAGAAAAAGCAAAAGATGTAAAAGATACTTCATTAAAATTATGATGATGAGAATGATGAAAAGTTATTGATGTGCAAATTTTTTCAAAAGAAAATTGAGATGAACTTTGAGTTTGAGTAAATAAAAAAGTTAGAGTTTATGTTGCACAAACAAGAAAACTTCAAGTTTGAGATAAAATGGCATGAAGACATGGTAATAAATGAGTTATTTCAAAAATTGTGCCACAAGCAGATATGCCATTTTTAGAAGATTGAACACCAGTTGATATTATTCTAAACCCACTTTGAGTATCATCTCGTATGAATATTTGACAAATTCTTGAAACACATCTTTGAATGGCTGCTAAAAAACTTTGAATTAAAATAGCAACACCTTCATTAGATTGAATTAAACCTGCTGAAATTAAAAAAATAATGAAAAAAGTTTGATTGCCAGAAGATTGAAAGTTCCAATTGTATGATTGAGCAACATGAGAACCTTTTGCTTATAAAACAACGGTTTGAGTGACTTACATAATGAAACTTCATCATTTAGTTGAAGATAAACTTCATGCGAGATCGGTTTGACCATATTCTCTTGTAACTCAACAGCCACTTTGATGAAAAGCTCAACATTGATGACAAAGGTTCTGAGAAATGGAGGTTTGGGCGCTTGAATGATATTGAGCAGCCAATGTTCTTCAAGAAATGCTTACAATAAAATCTGATGATGTTTTATGAAGAGCAAGAGCTTACGAAGATATTATTAAACTTCAAGATATTAGAAAACCATCAATCCCTGAATCGTTCAATGTACTTGCTCATGAGCTTCAAGCACTTTGATTAAATGTTGAATTATGATGAACTGAATGAGATAAATTGTCATTAAAAGATATTGAAGAAGCTGATATTGCAAAAGAATGAGAAGAAGAACCAGTTGAAAAATTATCTGATTTAACAGCTGAATCAGTAGAAACTGAGTGAGCAATTGAGCAAAATATAAATAATTAGTAGTTTAAAAATTTTTCTCTGTATTGAAAAATATGGAGAAAAAATTAAGAGAATTTCTTTTAAAGAAAAAATAAAAAAATCGTTCTAAAAAAATTTTTAGTAATAAAAAAATTTTTTCCTTTAAAATATTTTTTAAAAATATTTTTCTGGCCGAAAAAAATTTTTTTTATGAAAAAATTAAAAAATTTAGAAAATTTTATAAAAATTATTTTTAATAAAATATGAAAAATAACATTAAGAAAAAAAATCTTAAACAAAGAGCATCAGAAGATTTTTCAAGTATTGCATTAACAATCGCAAGTCCTGAACAAATTTTAGATTGGTCTTACTGAGTTGTTGAAAAACCTGATACGATAAATTACAGAACTCAAAAACCAGAAAAATGATGATTATTTTGTGAAAAAATTTTTTGACCTACAAAAAATTGGGAATGTGCTTGTTGAAAATACAAAAGAGTTAGATATAAATGAGTTGTTTGTGAAAGATGTTGAGTTGAAGTGACATCTTCAATTGTTAGAAGAGAAAGAATGGCACATATTGATTTAGCTGTTCCAGTTGCTCATACTTGGTTTGTAAGATCAACACCTTCAAGGGTTTGATTATTGTTGGATTTACCAGTAAAATCTATTGAATCAATTATTTATTTTGCTGCATATGTTGTGATTTCTGTTGATGAGATTGAAAAACAAAAATCTTTGGATATTTTAGAATGAGATTTTAAAAATTATAAAAAACAAGTTAAGGATGATTTTTCAAAAGAAATGAATTCTTTAAGAGAAAAAGTTTCTGCATGAGAAGCAAAAGAAAAAGATCTTGAAAAATTAAAAAATGAACAAGTTTCTGTTATTGAGGAACTTGAATTGAAAAATGCTGAATTGAGAAAAAAATTAGAAGTATTGTCAAAATGAGATGTTTTGACAGAAATTGAATGGAGAGATCTTTCAATGAAATTTTGACATGTTTTTATTGCAAAAACTTGAGCTGAGTCGATTAGAAATATGTTAGAAAATATTGATTTAGAAAAATTCGTTTCTGAATTAAAAGAAGAATTAAAAGGTTCTTCTGGGCAAAGACAAACTAAAATTATTAAAAAATTAAGATTAGCAGAGTCTTTAATTAAATCTGAATTAAGACCTGAGTGGATGATTTTAACAAAATTACCAATTTTACCACCAGATCTTAGGCCAATGGTTCAGTTAGATTGATGAAAATATGCAACTGCTGATATGAACGATCTTTACAGAAGGGTTATTAACAGAAATAATAGACTTCAAAGATTAATGTCAATTTGAGCACCTGAGGTTATTTGTAGAAATGAAAAAAGAATGCTTCAAGAGGCAGTTGATACACTTTTAAATAATAATCCAAAAGCTTGAAATCAGGTAGTATGAACAACAACAGAGAAAAGAAAATTAAAATCTTTATCTGATATGTTGAAATGAAAACAATGAAGATTTAGACAAAATCTTCTTTGAAAGCGTGTGGATTATTCATGAAGATCTGTAATTGTTGTTTGACCTACACTTTCAATAAATGAAATGTGAATGCCAAAAGAAATGGCAATGAAATTATTTAAACCATTTGTTGTTTGAAGATTGTTATACTGAGAATATGCATATAATGTAAAATGAGCTGAAAGAATGATTTTAAATAATGAAAAAATTGTTTGGGATTTACTTTGAGAGGTAATTTCTGATAGATATGTTCTTTTAAATCGTGCACCAACATTGCATAGACTTTGAATTCAAGCATTTAAACCAGTTTTAATTGAGTGAAGAGCAATTCAATTACATCCATTAGTTTGTTCTGCATTTAATGCCGATTTTGATTGAGATCAAATGGCTGTGCATTTACCATTATCTGCTGCATCTCAAAGAGAAGCAAGAGAATTGATGGCTGCTGATACAAATGTATTAAAACCAGCTTCTTGACAATCAATTATTACTCCAACTCAAGATATGATTTTGTGATTATATTATCTTACAACTTCAATTGCTTGAAAAGAGTGAGAATGAAATATTTATGCAACACTATCAGAAGCAATTAACGCATATAGATTATGAGCATTAGATATTCAAGCTTTATGTAAAATTAGATTAGAAACTGAAAACTGAATTGAGGTTTTGGAAACAACTGTTTGAAGGGCTATTTTGAATACTTTTTTACCAACAAAGGAGATTTGATATAAAAATTATCAATTTAAAAAATGACAAGTTTGAGATTTGATTGATGAAATTTTTGACAAATGTTGAAGAGAAACAACTGTTAAAACAGCTGATAATATCAAAAAAATATGATTTAAATTTGCAACAAAATCTTGATTATCGATTTGAGCATTTGATTTAAAACTTCCAGAAACTAAACCTGAAATTATTGAAAGATGAAATAAATATGTGTCTGATGTATTTAAATTGTATTACAGATGAGTTATTTCTGATAATGAAAGGTATTTGATGATTATTAAGAAATGGGCTGAAATTAAAAATGAAATTTCTGATTTAATGATTGATAATTTTAAAAAAGATGAAGAAAATCATATTTTTTACATGGTAAATTCTTGAGCAAGATGAAACTGGGGGCAAATTACTCAATTATCTTGAATGAAATGACTTGTTGCATCTACATCATGAGATACAATTGAGCTTCCAGTAAAATCAAGTTTAATTGAATGATTCTGAGTTCTTGAATATTTTAATGCATCACATGCATGAAGAAAATGAAAATCTGATACTGCCTTAAAAACAGCATCAGCATGATATTTGACAAGAAAACTTGTTGATTCTGTTCAAGATGTTATTATTAAAGAACATGATTGTTGATCTGATTTATGAGATGTAATTACAAGAAAAGCATCTGAATATATCTGAGAAAAAATAGAAACAAGGGTGCTTTGAAGAGTTTTACTTTCTGATTTAAAAAATGATAAATGAGAAATTATATGAAAAGCTTGACAAGCAATTGATCAAAATATTTTAAAAGAAATTACAAAATACAATCTTGATAATATTGAAATTAGATCAATTTTATGATGTAGAGCAAAATCTTGAGTTTGTAAAAAATGTTATTGACTTGATCTTTGAGATTGAGAAATGGTATTAGAATGAACTCCTGTGTGAATTATTGCCGCACAAGCAATTTGAGAGCCTGGTACTCAATTAACGATGAGAACTTTTCATTCGTGATGAGTTGCTTCTGAGTGATGAGATATGGCTCAATGATTAACAAGAGTTGAGGAGCTTTTTGAGGCAAGACCGCCAAAAACTGCTGCAAAATTATCAGAAATTTCATGAATTGTTTCAATTGAAAATCATTGAAATACATCAACAATTACTGTTAAAGAAAGTGAATTATGAGAAGATTCCTATGTGACTCCTTGAGATTATGAAGTTGTTGTAAAAGTTTGAGATGTTGTTAAAGATAAACAGATTGTTTGTAAATCTAAAATTGATAAAAATACTTTTAAAATCAAAATTTGATGAAAAATTTCTAAAATTGAAGATTGAAAAATTTTTGTAAAACACACAGATAAACAAATTAAATCTTATGAATTTTCTTCTTGAGAATTTATAAAAGTAAATGATTGAGATTATATTGAAAAATGAACACCTTTAAATGTTTGACATTTGAATTTAAGAGATTTATTGGCAATTACTGATGTTATTACTGTTCAAAGGTATATGACAAAAGAAATTCAAAAAATTTACTCTCAACAATGACAAACAATTAATGATAAACATGTTGAAATTGTTATTAAGCAAATGTTTTCAAAGATTAGAATTACAGACGCTTGATGAACAGATTTTACAACTTGAGAGGTGACAGACTTAATGAATTTTGCTGAACAAAATGAAAAAGCAGTCGCAGCTTGAAAACTAAAAGCAAATTGAGAAAGATTATTGCTTTGATTAACAAGATTATCTTTATCGACTGATTCATGGTTATCTGCATCATCTTTCCAGGAAACAATGAGAATTTTGGTTGATGCAGCTATTACAAAAAAAGTTGATCATTTGAGATGATTAAAAGAAAATGTGATTATTTGAAAACTAATTCCAGTTTGAGAAGTTTACAGAAAAAGTTTAGAAAAAAAATAGAAGAATAATTTTTAGAAAAAATGAATTAAAAAAAATCTTGGGAGACCAAGATTTTTTTTAATAATTAGTAAATTTTTTTTGTCATCCTGAGGAGTAAAATAACGAAGGATGTGAGATTCTTCGCGACAACATAATTAAGTTTATTTTTTACATTAAAAAAAAGACTATAAGAAATAGTCTTTTTAAATTTATGTAAATATTTTACATTCAAGGTAGTCACATTCATCACATAATAGCCTTCATTTTTTCAGCAGAAACTTCTTCGGCTTTCTTTTTTGCTTTTTCAATTGCTTTTTTTGTTGCATCGGCAAGTTTTTCTTTTTTTGAAACTTCCATTAAGTCATCTGGATATTCAATTGAAGCCAAATCCATTCAGGCTGTCATCATTACAACAACTCAGTCGATTTCAGCTTTAATATGAATTCAGTCAAGTTCTTGTTTGATTTGTTTTGCTTGTTGTTGAAGTTTGTACATGTCTTTCATTTGTCCTAACATAATATTTGGATTATTTTTTTATTTTTATTCAGGTTTTAAATTTTAAAATTAAGAAATATGTTTTTCAATAGCTGAAACTAAAACCTCTTTTCATACTAATCAAGAAATTTCTTCAACTACTTCTCAATCTTTAAAAATTTTAATTGCAGGGATTCACATAATTCAATATTTTTGTGATGTTTCAGGGTTTTCATCAACATTTAATTTTCAAATTCTTGCTTTTCATTCAAATTCTCATGCTAATTCGTCAATAACTGGTCACATCATTTGACATGGTCCACACCAATCTGCATAAAAATCAACCAATGAAATTCAAGTTTTAATATCTTCTGCGAAATTCGCATCTGTAAATTTAAAAGCCATAATATTTTTTATTTAGTTTATAATTATTTGAATCTTATTAAAAATTTTTCATTAATGCAAAATTTTTTAATGAAATTCTTCTAAAATTTCTTTTAATTTTTTAATTCATCTCGAATGAATTTTTCTAACATTTTCCTCAGATTTCTCAGTAATTATCGCAATTTCTGAATAATCTAAATCATTTAAATATTTAAATAAAATCACATCTTTTTCAGTTCATCAAATTTTATCAAGTCATTTTTTCAAAAATTTTTTATCAAAAACATTTTTTGCATTTTGTTTTACTAAATTTAAAGATTTTTTATCTTCAATTTCAATTTCCTCTCAATTATCTGAATGTAAAGATTGTGTTTTAAAATTCGCATTTTTTCTGTAATAATCTATTACAATATTTGATGCAATTTTGTAAACCCAGGCTGTAAAAGGTGTTGAGTCTTGAAAATTGAAATTTCAAATTTTATCCCAAACTTTTACAAAAACCTCTTCAGAAAGGTCTTCTGCGGTTTCTTTATGGGAAACTTTGTAAAAAATAAAAGAGTAGATATTTTGTATTAAAATATCATAAATTTCTCAAAATGCATTTGTATCTCAATTTTGCATTTTTTTAGCTAGTTCGTTAATTTTTTCTTTGTTTAAAGACAAAAAATAAAATTATTTTTTAAAAAAATTTAACTAAAATATTTATCTAAATCTGGTACAATTTGTTTTTTTCTTGATAATCTTTTTCATAAATCTGCTAAATTATTTTCAATTTTTGTTCAAAAAATATTTTCAACAACTTTTGTTTCATTTCAATCTAAAACAAAACTTATGTTTTTTTCTTCTAAAATATCAACAACTGAAAGCAGGATGAAATCCAAATTATCTTCATGTTTGATTTTTTGTAATCATTCTAAAATTTCGGTTTTTTTATCAAGTGAAAATTTTGGATTTGTAGTTTCAAGTGTTCAAATTCAAGCTTTTATTCAATTAAAATCAAAATTTTTATAATCAGATTTTATAATTTCTTCAATTGAAAATCAAGTTAAATCTGATTTTGCATCAAACATATTTTTTACAAATTCTCATAAATGCTCAATTTTTGCAATTTTATTTAGTTCTTTTCAAATTTGAACATCTTCTCTTGTGGTTGTTGCAGATCTGAAATTTAAAGTGTCAGAAACTATTGCAGAAAGCATTAAAGTTGCAATTTTTTGAGAAATTTCAAATCAATTTTCTTTAAACATTTTATAAAGAATTGAATTTGTGGATCAAAGTTGTTCTGTTCTGATAAAAACTGGTCATGATGTTGAAAAATCTCAGATTTTATGATGATCAACCAAATATTCAATTTCATATTTTCAAATATTTTCAATTGATTGTGATTTTTCGTTGTGGTCAACAAGTGCAATTTTTGTTCATTCTTCAAGCCCTAAAATTGTTTCTGGCTCTTGAATTCAGCAAAAATCCAAAACAAATTTTGTTTCTTTATTTAGATTTCAAAGTTTAATTGGAGTTGATTTTTTTCATTTTTGCTCTAAAAAATTTTGAAAAACAATTGATGCACAAACTGCATCGGTATCAGGGGATTTGTGTGATATTATCTTTATTTCGCTCATAATTTTATTTATTTTGTATAAAAAATTTGTACAGAAATTTTTTTTATTGATTTGAAATTATTGAAAAATTTTTTTGTGTCAAAAAAATTTTATTTTTTTATATGAAAAAATGTTTTAATTTTTCTTGACATAAATAAAAAAATATTTTATATTAAGTAAAAAAAATCACAGTGAAAATTTTTACATAATAAAAAAAAATATTTTAAAAATTTTTCAACTAATAAAGATTTTTTTTTAAAATTTTTTTAGTAAAATTATCTGATTTGAAAAAAATCAAGAAAATTAAAATAAACGGAAAAAATCAACCCAGGGTAAATGAGTTTAAAATTCAAAAAGAGAAGAATAGAGGGTTTTAACCTTTCTCGATTTTGAACTCATCTACCCTCTATCTTCCGAACCAACCGCGGAACTGAATTTTACCATTTGGTTAAAATTTAGTATAACACAGCTGATTCGAAAAATAGAGTGATTAAATTTTTTTACTCAATTTATGATTGAGACAAATTTTTTAAATTTATTTTTTAAAAATATGATTTAATTTTTTTGTAAAAAATTTAATTGATAAGAATTATTAAATTCCTTATCAGGATCCTTTTTCAAGTAAAAAGACCCCGATATTTTTTATATCTGCTTTCATATTTTTTAAAATAAAAAATATGTAAAACACACAAAAACAAAAATAAAAAAAATAAATAATTTCAAAATAAAATTATTTAAAACAAAAACAAAATTTTTAGTCATTGTTCCGCATAATTCTCCTTAATTTTTTAAAATTAAGAATCGTTTACGATTGAGTTGTGTTAACTAAAAGCGAATAAATGATATACCCAGGACACGGTTTCAAAAAACTGTCCCGGAAAGTGGAGGGTTGATACTACAAGGCCCGCACCTTGTAGATCTTATAAACTGTTTTGAGAAAATTTCTTCCCCAGGATTTATTTCTTGTTGAGGCAGGAAAAATATTTTTCAAAACATCTTTTAAACCTCGTGAATTTTTTCACGGGGTTTTTTTAAAATCTTTTATTGATTTTT
>JAJOLG010000046.1 GCA_021129445.1 Candidatus Altimarinota bacterium
TGTTACTTTTAGCTGAACAACTGTTGAGCCATAACAGGATTATTACTCATAATAACAACCATGCAACAATATTTAACTCTAAATATTCAACTTCACAATCCTACCAAACTTCAATCTCAACACAATCTTAATTAAAAACGAAACAACAATAACTCCTATAAAATATTTGTAGTAGCATACAAATTTGCATTTATTGATGAAGATATGGAAATCAGTCCTGTAATTGCCATGATTGTAAATCAAATTCATCAAAATAAACTTGAAATCCAAGTTTTTTTTTCTAGCGTTTTTTTATGCGAAAAAATATTTTAAAATAAATTTTTATGTCAAACCAAATCTCAATCAAAGGTGCAAAAATGCACAATTTAAAAAATATCGATATTGATATTCCAAAAAATAAACTTGTTGCAATTACATGAGTTTCGTGATCTTGAAAGTCCTCGTTGGCTTTTGATACGATTTATGCGGAAGGGCAGAGGAGGTATATGGAGAGTTTATCCTCATATGCAAGGCAATTTTTGCAAACTTCGTGAAAACCCGAGGTGGATTCGATTGAGTGATTGTCGCCAGCGATTTCTATTGATCAAAAAACAGTTTCAAGAAATCCTCGTTCAACTGTTGGGACAATTACTGAAATTTATGATTATTTAAGGTTGCTTTATGCGAAAGTTGGAGATGTTTTTTGTCCAAAATGTCAAAAAAAATTATCAAAGCACACAGTTTCACAAATGATTGAAGATGTTGCAAATTATGAAGAATGAACAAAGATAATGGTAATGGCACCAATTGTAAGATGAGAAAAATGAAGTCATATCAAGACAATTGCAAGGATTGAGTCTGAGTGATTTTTGAGGTATAGAGTTGATTGAGAATTACATACAATTGCTGATGAAGTTGAGCTTGATCCGGAAATTCCACATGATATTGAGATTGTTGTGGATAGAATTATTGTGAAGGATATGTGAGAAAAATTTATGGAAGTTGGATGAGAAAAGTTTTCTGAGATAAATCCAAACAGGTCTCGTCTCTCTGATTCTATTGAATTGGCTTTAAAACATTGAAACTGATTGCTTTACATTTTAAATGCAACGACAAACGAAGTGCAAAAATTTTCTGAAAGATTTTTTTGTGAAGAGCATAATGAAGTAGAATTTCCAGAGATTGAACCGAGAAGTTTTTCTTTTAATTCGCCAGTTTGAGCCTGTGAAAGGTGTCATTGACTTTGATCGGTTTTAAAACCAGATTTGGAAAAAATTTTTTCTGATGATTTGACAATTTCTGAATGATGAATTTTGCCATGGTCTTCGCTTGATATTGAGAGAAATCAAAATTATAAAGTTTTGGAAAAAGTTGCAAAAAAGTATAAATTTGATTTTAAAACTGAAATTAAAAAATTTACAAAAGAGCAAAAAGAAGTTATTTTGTATTGAACCTGAGATAAAAAATATTCCATTGAACTTGAAACTGAGTGATTTAAATGAAAAATTTCAGTTGAATTTGATGGTTTGGTGAAATATTTAGATAAAAAACATTGATGATCGACATCTGAAATTGCAAGAGATTCGGTTGAAAAATTTATGAGTTCAGTCGTTTGTCCAGATTGTGACTGAAATAGATTAAAAAAAGAGGTTTTGTCAGTTTTAATTGATTGAAAAAATATTATTGAAGCCACAAAATTAAATATTTTTGAGTCAAAAGAATTTTTTGAGTGAATTTTAAAAAAATTAGATTGATTTAAAAAAGAAATTGCAGAAAAAATTGCAGAAGATATTGTGCATAGATTGGAATTTTTATTGAAAGTTTGAGTTTGATATTTAAATTTAGACAGGTCAGCGCCAACTTTATCTTGATGAGAAGGTCAAAGAATTCGTCTTGCAACTCAGATTTGATCAGCATTGGAGTGAGTTTTGTATGTTTTGGATGAGCCTTCAATTTGATTGCATCAAAGAGATAATTCAAAACTTATTGAGACGATGAGGTGACTTCAAGAAATCTGAAATTCAGTGATTGTTGTTGAGCATGATGAGGATACGATGAAAGCATCGGATTATATTATTGAGATTTGACCAAAAGCATGAGTGCATTGATGAGAGTTAATTGCACAATGAACTTATGAAGAAATTTTGAAAAATGAAAAATCAGAAACTGCAAAATGGCTTTCTGGTGAGAAAAAAATTGAAATTCCAAAAAAAAGAAAATGAAATTGAGATTTTCTTGAAGTAATTTGAGCAAATGAAAACAATTTACAAAATGTTGATGTAAAAATTCCACTTTGATGTTTAGTTTGAATTACATGAGTTTCGTGATCTTGAAAATCATCTTTAATAAACTGAATTTTATCACCATTTTTGACAAATAAATTAAATAAGTGAAAAAGAAAAGTTTGAAAAGTTAAGGAGATAAAATGATATGAAAATTTAGATAAAATTATTAGAATTGACCAAACACCAATTTGAAGAACTCCAAAATCAAATCCAGTAACTTATACTTGAACTTTTCAGCAAATTAGAGAGGTTTTTGCATGACAACCAGAGTCAAAAGTAAGATGATATTGACCTTGAAGATTTTCATTTAATGTAAAATGATGAAGATGTGAGGCTTGTCAGTGAGATTGAATGAAAAAAATTGAAATGCATTTTATGCCAGATATGTATGTAAAATGTGAAGAATGTCAATGAAAAAGATATAATCGTGAAACTTTGGAAATAACTTACAGATGAAAAAATATTTACGAAGTGCTTGAAATGACTGTTTCTGAGGCATTAGAATTTTTTAAAGCCTTACCAAAAGTGAAGGCAATCGTTGAAACACTTGAAAATGTTTGACTTTGATACATAAAATTATGACAACCTTCCCCTCAATTGTCTTGATGAGAAGCTCAAAGGGTGAAATTAGCGACAGAGCTTGCAAAAATTCAGACTTGAAACACAATTTATTTACTTGATGAGCCAACAACTTGATTGTATTTTTCTGATATTGCGAAGTTAATTGATGTAATTCAGTGACTTGTTGATAAATGAAATTCTGTGTTGATTATTGAGCATAATCTGGATATGATAAAAATCTGCGATCATATTATTGATATTTGACTTGATGGTTGAGATAAATGATGAAGAATTGTTGCACAGTGAAGTGTTGAGGATATTGCAAAATGTGAGGAGAGTTTTACTGGTCAGTATTTGAAGAAGTTGATTTAGAAAAATGAAACCTGAAATTTTTTTCAGGTTTTTTTATAAAAAATTAGAAAATTAAAAAATAATTTTTCTTTACCAAAAAACTCGCTTCGCTTAGACAGTTTTGCTTTGAAAAATGAAGTGTTAAACTTCACTAGACCCTATTTTTTTATAACAAAAAACATATCAAAATTTTTTGATATGTTTTAAATTTTTTCAAGAAAATTATGCGTAAAGTAAAGCAGTTTTTCTTTTTTTTCTATATTCTTCTCTTTTTAAAGCAGATTGTCTTTGAAGTGCCTTTGTAGGTTTTTTAGTATTGTATCTAGTTGCTCTTTTTTTTAATACAAGTCTAGAATTTCTAACTTGTTTTTTAAATCTGTTAGCTACTTTTTCAGAAGTTTCTCTTTCTCATCTAATTGCGTAAATTGCCATATTTTAATTGTTAATAATTATTAATTTGTTAAAATAGTTTTTACTGTTATTTTCTCCCTTTTTTAATTTTAAAAGAATAAAAACTTTTTTAAATGGTGCCCAGAAGAGGATTCGAACCTCCACGCAATAAGCACTGGCTTCTAAGGCCAGCGTGTCTACCAATTCCACCATCTGGGCATTAGCATTTTGAAATGCCAAAAAAAAATAATTTTATTTTGAAAAATGTCAATATTTTTATTGACATTTTTTTTTAATTTACTAAATTTTTTTAGTAAAAAGTTTTTTTAAAAAAACTCTTTTTTATTCAAAAAATAAATTTTAAGATATAAAATATGGCAGTACCAAAGAAAAAAGCATCGAAAACTCAATCAAGAACTAGAAGAAGTACTTATATTGCTTTGCAAAGAAAAAGACTTTTAAATATTACAAATATTATTGTAAATAAAGAAACTTGAGAAGAATCTTTAAATCATAGACTTCCAAAGTCTTGAGTTTATAAATGAATTCAAATTAAAACTCCAAAAGAAAAAAGAGTTAAAGCTGCAAAAGAAGTGATTGAAGTTTAATCTTAATTAAAAATTTTTGTAATTATGAAAAATAATACAAAAAAATTTTCACCAAGATATCAATCAAGAGAACTTTCTTTGAAGGTTCTCTTTTCATATTCTCAAAATAAAAGAGTGTGAATTGATGAAAATTTTAAATATATGAAGGAAAATTTTTTTCCTAAATTAAAAAAAACAGAACTGGCAGAGCAAATTTTGGAAAATTTTATTTCAAATCAGAAAAAAATTGAAGAAATTGTAAAAGAATTTGCGGTAAAATTTGATTTAAAAAAACAAAATCCAATTGACATTGTGATTTTGGAAATGCTTGTGACTGAAATGCTTTACATTAAAACACCAGCAAAAGTTGCGATTTCTGAATATTTAAATTTGACAATTGATTATTCAAAAGATGGGTCTTGTTCTTTTATTAACTGAGTTGCAGCACAAGTTGTAAAAAAATATGTTGATGAAAAATAATTTGTTGAGAAAAAATAAAAATTTAAATAATAAAATAATAAATTAATTTTTTTTAAATTGGGAAAAATTTTTTTCTCATTCTAAAAAAAATTAATTCTAAAAAAGAATTAATTTTAGTAAAATGGAAAATTTTGAAGCACTTGAAAAAAAAATAAATTTAAAATTTAAAAATTTAGATTTATATAAAAATGCTTTTATTCATAGGTCTTATTTAAATGAACATAAAAATGTCAAAGAGCATAATGAGAGAATTGAATTTTTGTGAGATGCCGTTTTGGAATTGGCTGTGACGGATTTTTTGTATAAAAAATTTCCAAAATTTAATGAATGAAAATTGACAAATTTTAGATCTTCACTTGTAAAAAAGGAAACTTTGGCTCAGACCGCAAGAGGATTGTGATTGTGAGATTTTTTGAAATTGTCAAAAGGGGAAAATGAAACCTGATGAAGAAACAAGGATTATATTTTAGCAAATACCTTTGAGGCATTTTTAGGTGCAATTTATTTGGATTTATGATATAAATCGGCAGAAAAATTTGTGATAGAAAATGTGGTTACAAAACTTGATAATATTGTTGAACAGCAAACTTTTATTGATTCTAAAACGAAAATTCAATGATATGTGCAATCGGTTTTTAAATTTACTCCAAAATATGAGACAATTACAGAATCTTGATTTGATCATGATAAACATTATGTGATTTGAATTTACTCGGCATGATGTTTAATGTGAGTTTGAGAATGAAAAAGTAAGCAAATGGCTCAGCAAATGGCAGCGAAAAAGGCTTGTGATTTACTTTGAGTTTAGGAAATAAAAAAAGCATAATTTTTTATGCTTTTTTTAAATTTCTTATTTTTTTTCAGTATTAATTTTTTGCAAATCTCAATTTCATTGAGGATGTCTCATTTTATAAACTCTTTGGTTGTTTTCCTCAACAGCCTTCACAATTTCTGGATTTATTTTATTAAATTTAATTGTAAACATTTGAAGTTTTGATTTTTCATTGTTTAAAATTTTATCAATATTTTCAACTTGATTAAATTCAATTTTTAAGGTGTCAAGATTATTTAAGGCAGAAAGTTTGTCAATATTCGTCAATTGATTCCGTGCAAGTCATAAATATTTTAAATTTTTCAAATTTTCCAATCAATCAACTTTTTTAATTTTATTAAAATTTAAATGCAATTCTTGTAAACTTGTTAGTTCTCAAATTCAATCAATTTCTTCAATTCAAGCTTTTGTTAAATCTAATTTTCATAAAATTCTTGAAGGAATTTTTTCAATTCATTCGGTATTTTTAATTTGATTAAAAGATAAATCCAATTCTTTTAAATTTAAAAAATTTTTAAATTTTTCTCAGTCAATTTCTGTAATTTTATTTGCATTTAAAGAAATTGAAGTTATTGCATCAGCTCCTGTTCAAGATAAAAATTTTGTAAAATCAGGAATTTTAGTTAGTCAAAGATTTGATAAATCTATGTGTCATTGATAGGTTTGTTCTTCAAGAAACTCAGCTGAGATTTTTTTATCTCATTCCGATAATTTATGAAATGGATTTGAAATTTTTTCACAGGCAGAAAGGGAAAAAAGTGAGAAAATTACAGTTAATAGAAAAAATTTTTTTAAAATTTTCATTTTTTGAAATTATTTTATAATTTTTTTTTATTTTTATTTTTGTTTTTTAAAATTCTGAAAATTCTTTTCAGGCTTCATTTAAATCTTTTACCAAATTATCGATATCTTCATCAGACATAAAATGTGCAGAAGCTCATTCTTCAATTGTTTCAAAGCTTGCTCAACCGCATCAGGCACATCAAAGTCAGTAAGACATAAAAATTTCAATTGCTTCTGGGTGCTCCAAAATTACATCTGAAATTAAGTCGTCTTTTGTTATTTTCATCAGGTTTTTTAGTTTTTAAATTAAAAAATATTTGAATTTAATCCAAATATTTTTTAATTTTTTTAGATTAAGATTATTTTCTTAATCCTAATTCTTTTTTTAATTCAATTGCTTTATCTTTATTTTTTCTTTCAAGGTAAGACATTAATTTTTTTCTTTGACCAGTTAATTTAATAAGTCAAATTTTTGAATGAATATCTTTTTTGTGAACTTTTAAATGTTCAGTTAAATGTGCAATTCTTGCAGTTAAAAGTGCAATTTGAACTTCTGTCGATCAAGTGTCCTTGTCGTGTTTTTTGAATTTTTTGATTGCGTCTTGTTTTTTAATCATAATTGTAAAATTATTTTTATAAAATCCTAAATAAAAGTGTGACGGGCCTTTATTTGGACAGTAAAATTTTTCTTTTGTGAAAAATTTTTAAAAAACTAAATATTTTTTTTTCAATATCAAATTTTTTTTAGAAAATTTTTTAATTGTGTGGTTAAACTTTAAAATAAATTATTTTTTTTAAAAAATTTTTTTGCATATTGAAAAAAATTTTTTTTTATCTTTAAAAAAATAATTTAACAATAATATGGAGAAATTTTTACCAAAAATTTTAATTTGAACTTTTTGAGTGCGGATTTTGTTTGTGATGATTGAATATTTTAAACATCACCCTGAATATTTACAAGCATTTTCAAAGTCGCCATGACTTTTTACAAGTTTTTTGATAACTTTTTGAGTTGTGTTTTGATGATATTTTTTATACAAAAAATATTATTTAGATCAGGAATTTAAAATAAAATTTTCACCGCTTTTATTTTTATTGGTGTGAGTTTTTTGAGTTTGGTTAATTTGAAATTTGGAGTTTTGAATTATGCAAAAAACCTTGTGATTAACCTGATATTTATCATCAATTTGAGCAATGTTTTGAAATTTATTGCCAGTTTTTACAACTCTTTCAATAATTTTTATTTTAAGTTTTGTGCTTTGAGATAGACTTTCAAATTTTTTAAAAGTTAAATGGGAAAAAGAAAATTATTGAATTTTAAATATTGTTTTCTGAATTTCAGTAATTTTATTTTGATTATTTATTTTGTGATTATTGTGATTATTGACGAAGTTTTGGATTTTGTGATGTGCGATTTTTATTGCAATTTTTTCACTTCCTTCATTTAAAAATTTTTGGAATTGGTTTATTTGAAAATGAAAAGAAGCAGAAAAATTTGAATTCTTTTCACTTGAAACCTTTTTATTTATTGCATTATTTTTCCTTATTTCGGTAAATATTTTTGATGTAATTCGTCCAATGCCGATTTGATGGGATGATATGGGGGTTTATATGAATATGCCTAAAAGAATTGCCGAAGATGCTGCGATTTTAGCTGGTCAAAGTGGGCAGGTTTGGATGTTAATGACTTCACTTTGATTTATTTTATGGGAAGGGTATGTTTGAACGACAGTGTCAATGTTTATCAACTTTTTTTGATGATTTTTGTGAATATTGGCAGTTTTTGCTTTCATAAATACAATTTTTAAAAATAGAAAAATGGCGATTTTTTGAGCCACTTTTTACTATTTTATGCCAATGATAACTTTTCAGTCTGCACTTGATATGAAAATGGATCCAACTTTATTTTTGTTTATGGTGTGATCTGCTTTGATAATATTTAATTGATGATTGAAATTACTTGATAAAATGCATGAAAAAACTCATCAGCTTTCTTTGGAAGAAAAAATTAAATTTTGAATTTGATGATTTATTTTAGCAACTGCATTTTTTATAAAAATCACAACAGCGATGGGAATTTTTGCACTTTTGTGAGCTTTAAGTTTTTTAATTTTTAATTGGAAAACAGCAGTTTGAGTTATTTTTTTAGAATCTGCAATTTTTTTACTTTGGTTTGCAAGGATTCCAGAATTTACACCAGAATTTATAAAAATTTTAGCAGGAATTTTTTGAGTTTTATGAATAATTTTTATTGCAATTTCAAAAATTAAAAAATTTCAAGCAAAATATTTTTTAGATATTGCGGTTTCGATTTGAGCTTGATTTTTGCTTGTTGCTCTGCCCTGGGCATCTTTTAATTATTCAACTTCGCATGAAATTTCGTTTGCCTGACTTGTAAGTTGAAAATTTCACGAGCGACCAAAAATTGATTTGGCTTCGGTGTGAATTGACGAGCATTGAGCGGATAAGCAATATTGTGAATCAACTTGATTAAAAGAGGAGTTATGAAGATATATTTGATACGATCAACCATTTTTCCAAAAATATTTTACACTTCCGTGGAAAAATACGATGAATACTCAGGTTCGCGGATATTATTTAGATATTTGATTTTTATTTTTAGCACTTTTAATTTGATTGATTTTGCTTTGATCTTGGAGGAGATTTTGAAAAATGGAGTGGTGATTGGTGATTTTATTTTCAATAAATTGGTTTTTTTGGGCATTTGTATGAATGTGAGTGCCTTGGTATTGATTATTTTGATTTTTACCAGCAATAGCCTTGCTTGCCATGGTTGTTTATGATAAAAAATATTGAGTTTGAAGCGATAATTATTTTAAATATTTACTTATTGCAGTTGTAATTATTTCAATTTCTGCATTTTGATACCTTCGTGAAACAAAAACATTTTCACAGGCTACAGTTGCATATGCTTTTTGAAAAATTGATTGAGATAGGTATGTTGATTCTATAGTTCCAACATATCGTGATACTGTGAAACTTATCGATTCCTATCCTCGTAATCCAGAAGATCCAAATTATCTTTACAGAATTTGAACTTTTATGCCGTATTTTGTGAAAGATGTGAGAAGGGTAATGTTTTCTGATTCCCAGTTAGATAGATTTAAATGTATTGATTGAGACTGAAAAGACGATGCAAGGACATTAAAAAGATTGAAAGATTTATGATTTAAATTTTTTGTTTTGGATACAAATACTTACACAATTGAAAAAAATCCAAATTGAACACTGCATAAAAAATATAAAAGATTTATTGATTTTGCGAATAAAAATTTAAAAATTTTGTATTATAAGCCAGAAAATTGAATTGCATTTATGATGATAAAATAATTTTAAGACCAGGTTTAATGCCTGGTTTTTTATTTACACAAAAATTTTTTATAGATTTAAAAAATTTTTCTCACACCAAAAAAAAGCTAATAACTTTTAGCTTTTTGTTTTTGTTT
>JAJOLG010000006.1 GCA_021129445.1 Candidatus Altimarinota bacterium
TTTTTATTCAGCTGTAACAAAAGATTGAATGGATAATAATGCATATGTACTTTGTGCTGATATGGAAACAAAACAAAAGGCTAATACTGCTGCTGCATGAGTTATGACTGCTTCTGGAAGTTTTGCTAATACAGTTACAGAATATGCTACATTACAACCATTAGTATGAGCTGCAACTAAAGCAGAAATTGATGATGCTGATAATGCTTGAGCAAATCAATCTGTTTACTGCATCCTTAGACCATAATCTTTTAAAAACAAACAAACAAAAAAACTCTGAAATAAATTTCAGAGTTTTTTAATTTAAAAAATTTTTTGCAAAACAAAAAAAAATCTTTTTCATCTTAAAAATAAAAAAATATGGCAGTAAAAAAATTTTCAGATTTAAATCAAAAAAATTTAACTTCGGTAAAAAATATTTCAAAAGATGAAGAAATTCAAGAAATTTCTTTGAGACCTTCGTATTTTGATGATTATGTTTGACAATCTTCGATAAAAGAAAAATTGAAAATTTTTATTGAGGCAGCGAAGCAGAGATGAGAAAGTTTGCAGCATATTTTATTTTATTGAGCTCCTTGACTTTGAAAAACTTCTATTTCAAATGTTATTGCGAAGGAAATGTGATCGAATATTAAAATTATGTCTGGACCGACGATTACGAAGGCTGGGGATTTGGCTGCGATTTTAACTTCAATAAAAAAGTGAGATATTTTGTTTATTGATGAAATTCACAGAATGAAGACAAATATTGAGGAAATTTTGTATTCTGCGATGGAGGATTTTAAAATTGATATAATTATGTGAAAATGACCTGGTGCGAGGTCGATGAGGCTTGATGTTCCAAAATTTACTTTGATTTGAGCGACAACAAAGGCATGAAGCTTATCAGCTCCGTTGAGAGACAGGTTTTGAATTATTGAAAAATTGGATTTTTATACAATTTCTGAGATGAAAAAAATTATTTCGAGGTCTGCAAAAATTTTACAATTAAAAATAGATGATGAAGCTTTGGAGGATATTGCTTTATGTAGCCGTTTTACACCAAGAATTGCAAATAGACTTTTGAAATCTTTGAGAGATTTTGCTCAGGTTCAAAATGAAAATTTTTTGGACATTAAAACGACAATTTCTTGATTGAAATCGCTTTGAGTTGATGAGACTTGACTTGATAAAAATGACGAGTTTTTTTTGAGGACGATTTTGGAAAAATTTGATTGATGACCAGTTGGTTTAAATACTTTAGCAATTGCAATGAATGAAGATAAAGAGACAATTGAGGACATTCATGAGCCATTTTTAATTCAAAAATGATATATTAAGAGAACTCAAAAAGGTAGAATTTTAACACAGAAAAGTTTAGATTTTTTAAAAAATAAAAAAATAAATGAAGACAATAGAAAAATATTTTAACGAAAATACAATGTCGGTTCACATAAAAACTTGAGCAAAAATTTTTGCAAAAAAATGAATGCCTTGAAATGTGGAATTTACAGCTATTTCAAAAACTGATACGACTGAAACTGAGGCTGATAGAATAGTTGATGAAATTATAACTTATTGAGAAAATTTTTGATATTTTGATCAGAAGAAAGATTGAGTTGTAGTTTTACAAATTGACCATTACAGGATCACAATTACGACTTTTCCACTTTCGGAAGCAACAGAAATCACAATTGTAAAACCGGTAAAAAGACTTTGAGTTGATGATTATTGAATTGATGAAAAATTAAAGGAGAGATTTTTGGAGAGTGCTGAGTGAATTTTAGTTGCATGAGCACCTTGATCGTGAAAATCCACTTTTATTCAAGCCTTGGTAGATTTTTATGATAAAAATTGAAAAATTATTAAAACTTTGGAATCGCCAAGAGATTTACAAGTTCCGCATAATGTGACACAATATTCAATGAAACACGCAGAACATGATACAATTCGTGATATTTTGCTTTTAAGTCGTCCAGATTATGTATTTTTTGATGAAATTCGTAATCACAAAGATTTTTGATTTTATTCAGATTTAAGACTTTCGTGAATTTGAATGGTGTGAATTGTTCATGCGACAAAGCCGATTGACGCAATTCAAAGATTTGTTTGAAAATTGGATTTATGAATGATTCCATCTGTGATTGATACGGTTGTTTTTATTCAAAATTGATGAATTGAAAAAATTTTAACTTTGAAATATGAAATGAAAGCACCGATTTGAATGGAGGAAAGAGACTTGGTCAGACCTGTGATTTCAATTTCTGATTTTGAAACCTGAAGGGAAGAGTATGAAATTTATACATTTTGAGAAGAGACAGTTGTAATGCCAATTCCTGAAGAATATGCACAAAATAAAGAAGAACAAGAAAAAATAAATAAAATTTTCGCAAAAGAATGTGAAGAATATTTTAAAGAAAATTGATTTTTAACAGAAGTTGTTGCAAAATCTACAAAAAAAATTCAAGTAAAAATTTTAGAGTGAGAAAAAAATTTTAAATTGTGAAAAAAATTTTGAAAAAAGTGAAAAAAATGATGAAAAATTTTTGGTGATAAATGAGCTTTTATTTGAAAAAAATGAGTAAATATTCAGAGATTTGAGGAGGTTTTAAGGACTGGGATTGATGTAATTGAATAAAATTAAAAATTTTAGAATGATAAAACTATTAAAACTATTTCAAGGTTTTACAGATTTTCTGCTTATTATTTCAGCATTTTTCCTTGCATATTTTTTCCGTCTTTCAATTTTTTTACTCGCAGAGTGAAAATGAATAATTCATTCTGATTACCCGATAAATTCTTTTATTGTAATTTCTGCATTTTCTGCATTTTTTACTGTTTTTTATTTTTATTTAAATTGAAGATATTCAAATAATAAAATTTATAAAAATTTACAATCTTCTATTTACTGAGCAGGTTCTGCCATTGCCGTATTTATAATTTTATATTTTTTTTCTCGTCAAATCTTTTTTTCAAGATTAATTCCAATTTATGCATTTTGAATAATTTTTATTTTTAATTATTTTTCTTACTTGTGATTTAAAAAAATTTTTCAAAATAAAAAAATTCAAGAAAAATTTTGAAGAAAAATTTTGATTATTTGAGCAAATAAAACTGCTGAAAAAGTCATTGAAGCATTAAAAAATGATGGAGGAGTGAGAAATATTGTTTGAATTTTAGATTCTTATTGAACTTCAAAAAAAGAAATTTTATGAGTGCCGGTTTTGTGAAAATTAAATATTTTTGAAAAAGTAATTAAAGATAAGCAAATTGAAGAAATTGTGCAATGTGATAATTTTGAACACACTTTAAATATTTCGGTTTTTTGCAAAAATAATTGATTAATTTTTAAACAATCGCAGGATTATCATTGATTATGAAATATTAAAACTGAATTTTATCAATCAGAAAATTGATTAAATTTTTTTGGGTTTGATTGAAAAAAATAAAAAATAATTAAAAAATTTCTTTGCATAAAGAAATTTTTTTTATAAATTTTAAAAAATAAAAATTTTTTTAAATGAAAAAAATCCATAATATTGCTTTTGTAGATTGACAAAATCTCCATTTATGAACTCAATCTGAGTGATGGATTATTGATTTTAAAAAATTTTATATTCATTTAAAAGATAAATATAAAATTAAATTCGCAAATTTTTACATTTGACATTATGTTTCTGAAAATGATTTTTTGTATGAAAAAATAAAAAATGCATGATTTAATTTGATTTTTAGGGATCATAATGAAAATCAGAAATGAACAA
Organism: Candidatus Altimarinota bacterium; assembly: GCA_021129445.1. Taxonomy (GTDB): domain Bacteria; phylum Patescibacteriota; class Gracilibacteria; family JAJOLG01; genus JAJOLG01. Next base: position 3,744 of record JAJOLG010000006.1, read on the forward strand.
AAAAATGAAATGTTGATGTAGATATTGTTTTTGATGTTATGGAAAAAATTATTAAAAAAAAGGAATTTGATAAAATAATTTTAGTTTCTTGAGATTGAGATTATTTTAGAATTGTAAATTTTTTAATAAAGAACGGTTTATTTTGAAAAATTTTATTTCCAAATACAAAAAGATCGTCTTTGTATAAAAAAATAACAAGACATTTTTGAACATATTTAAATGAAAAATGAATTAAAGAAAAAATTTGAATAAATAAAAAATGAAGAGGGCTGGCCTAAAGCACTCACGCTTTTCGGGTTCCTCTTCGTGGTGAACAGAAAAATTTTATTTATTTTAAAAAAAAAGTCAAATAAAAAATAATAAAATATTATGTCTAAAAAAAGAATTTTAATTAAATTATCAGGTGAGGCGATGAAATGAGAGAGAGAATTTTGATTTGATTATGCAATGGTTGATCATTTTGCAAATGAAATTTGAGAACTGTCAAAAACACATGAAGTTGCAATTGTTTTATGAGCATGAAATATTTGGAGATATTCAGATAATAAAGATTCTTGACTTGATCGTGTTCAATCAGATACAATGTGAATGATGGCAACTTTAATGAATGCAAATATGCTTTCTGAAAGAATGAAAAAAATTTGATTAGACACAATTATTTATTCACCACCAGCGATAAATGTTGACATTTTGGCTGAGAGGTATAATTCAATTAAGGCAAGAAAAAGTTTATCGGAATGAAAAATTGTTTTTTGTGCTTGATGAACTTGAAGTCCATTTTTTACAACAGATTCAGCAGCAGCATTGAGAGCAGCAGAATTAAATTGTCATACAATTTTAAAAGCTACAAGTGTAGACTGAGTTTACGATTCAGATCCAAATAAAAATCCTGATGCAAAAAAATTTGATGAAATTTCATTTAAAGATGTGATTTTTAAATGATTAAAAGTTATGGATCAAACAGCTTTTGTGCTTTCAAAAGAGGCTTGAACTGATATTTTTATTTTTAATATGAAATGAAAATGAAATTTTAAAAAGGCAGATGAGTGAGATTATTCAATTTGAACTCATGTTTTTAATGAAAATAATTAAAAAATAAATAAATTAAATATGATTAAAGAAATTTTACAAAAAACAGAAGAGGGTTTAGAAAAATCAGTTGCACATTTAAGAGATGAATTTTTATGATTGCAGGCCTGAAAAGCAAGTCCTGCTTTGGTTGAAAACATTATGATAAATGCATATTGATCAATGTCTCCTTTAAAAAATAATGCTGCGATAACTTGTCCAGAATCGCAACAAATTCACATTTCTCCTTGGGATAAATGATTGATGTCAACTATTGAAAAGACGATTAGAGATTGAGATATGTGATTTAATCCTTTAAATAATTGATCTTTAATAATTGTAACAGTTCCAGCTTTAACAGAGGAAAAAAGAACAGATTTGAAAAAAATTGTGCATAAAAAATGAGAGGAAGCAAAGGTTTCTATTCGTCAACACAGACACGATGCAAAATCAAAAATGGAAAAATTAGAAAAAAATAAAGAAATTTCTCAGGATGAATTGAAAAAATGAGAAGATGATTTGCAAAAAATGGTTGATGAGAAAAATAAAAAAGTTGATGAAATTGTGAAACATAAAGAAGAAGAAATAATGAAAGTGTAAAAAATATTCAATAAAAAAATTTTTTCTTGCAAAAAGAAAAAATTTTTCTTATTTTAAGAAAAATATTAAATTAACTTTAAAAAAATGGAATTTTTAACATATTCACAAATTACATTGTCTATTCTTTTTATTTTATCAGTTTTATTTCAGGAGGCAAAATCTTGATTTTGATGAGCTTTATGATGATCTTCATCAGAAGAAAATATCTCATTTTACTGAAATAAAAGATGAATGGCATTATTTCTTTTTAGATCGTCAATAATTCTTGCGATTTTACTTTGAGCAAATGCAATTGCATTTTTATTTGTATAAAATAATTAAAAATTTATGAGAATTTTTCATAAATTTTCTAAAATTGAAAAACTGTTAATAATTTTTTTGTTTTTGACAGTTTTTTTTTCAATTTCGAAAATTTCATATAATTACTTTGAAGATAATTCGTATTCACAAAAGGATTTTTGATGAACTTATAGCGAAAGTTTGGTTTGAAATATAGGTTTTTTAAACCCTGTTTTTAACAATTTAAATCAGGTTGATAAAGATATTTCATATTTTTTATTTGAATGATTGATGAAATATCAAAATTGAAAAATTATTAATAACATTGCAAATCATACACTTTCCGAAGATAAATTGACTTATATTTTCAAAATTAAGCCAAATATTTTTTGGCACGATTGAAAAAAAATGACTGTTGATGATGTGTATTTTACATACCATGATATTTTGCAATCACCAGATTTTGAAAATAAAAATTTATCGGCCTGATTAATTTGAGTTAAGATTGAAAAAAAATCTGATGATGAAATTTCTTTTACTTTAAAAAAACCTTATAAATTTTTCCTTTCAAATTTAACAATTTGAATTTTACCAAAGCATATTTTAAGCACAGTTCCGGTGGAAAATTTAAAATATTCGGATTTTAATTTTGAAAATCCAGTTGGTTTATGACCTTATAAATTTTCGAAAATCCAAAATTTTTGAGATTATAAAAAAGTTTTTTTAACTAAAAATAAAAATTTTTTTGATAAAAATAAAAAATTTTATATAGAAAATTTAGAATTTTTTGTATTTAAAGATAGAGAAACACAAAAAAAATATGCAAATAATTTTTTAGGATTTTGACCAATTCAAAAACCTATTGATAAAAAAAATAATGAAAAAACATTTAATTTATCTTGATTTGAAGTTTATAAATTTTTTCAAAGAAAAACCGTTTGATTATTTTTAAATACTGAAAGTGAGTTTTTGAAAAATCCAAAAACAAGATTATGATTGCAACTTGCGATAAACAAAAAAGAGTTAATTGAAAAAATTTGAGAAGAAAAAATTGTAAATACACCATTTTTGGAACTAAAAAATGATTGGAGTTTTGATTTTAATCAGAAAAAAGCGATGTGAGCATTGCATGATGCATGATGGAATTTACCGGAAAAAGTGCAAATTAAGCAAGGTGATGAAAAATTTAAAAATAATGATACAAAATATATTTTTTCTCATAAGAAAAGTATTTTTTCAACATCATCTTGAAGTTTTTTTCTAAATTGAAATGCACCAGAAAAAGCAGTTGCAATTTATGTAAACGATTATAAATTAAGGCAGTTTAAGAAATGAAATAAAATTTTTTCATACAAGTTGAATACAAAAATTTGAACACTTAAAGAGTGAAAAAATGATTACATTATCAAAGCAAAAATGGAAAATTGAGATTATGAAATCTTAGATGTGATGCAGATTTTTTATTTTAAAAATGAGGAGGAAGTTGCTAAAAAACAAAGAGAGATTAATTCGTGAGAAATCAGATGAATTTTGAAAAAAATCAAAAAAAATCAAGATATTAAGAAAAATTTAGATATTGCTGAAAAATTTGATTTTAGGGTTAATTCTGATTGAAAAATTTTAAAATTGAAGCTAATTACCGATAAAAGAATTGAAAAATACAGAATTATTGCAGAAAATTTAAAAAAATATTTTAAAAATATTTGAGTTGATTTAGAGGTTGAAAATTTAGATTTTAAAGATTTTGTTGAAAAAATAAATAATAGAGATTACGATATTTTGCTTTATTGACAAGTAATGTGATATAATTTGGACACTTATCCATTTTTTCACTCATCGGAAGCCTGAAAGTGATGATTAAATTTTTCGAATTTAAAAGATCCAGAATTTGATGTTTTAATTGAGAAAATTAGATCTTCACATGACGAAAAAGAAAGGTCTGAGTGATTAAAAAAACTTTGAGAAAAATTTAAAACAGAAGTTCCTGCGATTTATTTGTATTCACCAGAGTATTATTATCAAATTTCAAAACATGTTAAATGAGTAAAATTATGAGATATTTCCAATGCGGAAGATAGATTTTCAGAATTTTCTGAGTGGTATATAAATGAGAAAAAAAATATTAAAAAAGATGTAAATTTTTTCTCTTGGATTAAAGAAATTTTTGCAAAATAAAAGAAAAAATGCATCTAAAAAATTTATTATTATCGTTCTTGTTTGTGTTTTTTTTATCAATAATTTCTTTGTATTTTATTGTAAATAAAACATCTCCGGACTCATTTTTAATTATAATTTTATTTTATTTTACAATATTTTTAATGAGTTTTTCAATTGCAAATTTTTTTTGAATATCTTTAAGATTTTTATTTTCAAACAGACTTCATCTGAAAAATTTTTTAGAAAATTCATTAAGACAAAGTTTTTTAATTTCAATATTTTTTTGTATTTCATTTTTTTTAATGCAAAAAGAAATTTTTTCCATGGTGAATTTATTTTTTTTAATTGCAATTTGAGGGATTATTGAGTATTTGTTTTATTTTTTTAAAAAATAATTTTGACTCAAAAGAAAATTTTTTGAATATCTGTTTAAATAAATAATTTTTTTATGGTAAAAAATATTGCTTTTATTGATGGACAAAATTTAATTAAATCATTACCTTGGAATATTGATTATAAAAGATTTAAGATTTATTTAAAAGATAAATATAAAATTGATGAAGTTTATTATTTTTTATGATTTGTTGATTGACAAAATAAACTTTATGAAAATTTACAAAAAGCATGATTTATTCTCATTTTTAATTCAAAATGAGAAAATTTAAAATCAAATAAAAAATGAAATATTGATGTTAATTTGGTTTTCGAGGCGATGAAAAGATATGCAGAAGGTGGTTTTGATAAATTTTTACTAGTTTCTTGAGATTGAGATTTTTTTAATATGGTGGATTTTTTTATAGAAAAAGACAAATTTATTAAAATTTTATTTCCAAATAGGAAAAATTATTCTTCACTTTATAATTCAATTTGAAATAAGTACTTTTCTTTTATCAACTGATTAAAAGATAGATTACAATACAAAAAAAAGAGTGGCTAAAGCACTAACACTTTTCGCACCTCTTTTCGTTAGAATACAATAAAATTCTAATAAAAAAAAATAAAAAGTCAAATAAATTTTTTTATGGCAAAAAACCTAGTTATCGTCGAATCACCAACAAAAGCAAAAATTATCACAAATTTTTTATGAAAAGATTACAAAGTTATGTCTTCAAACGGGCATATTCGTGATCTTCCTGCGAAAAAATGAGATATGACACCAAAACAAGCTGAATTGCCTTATTCAACTTTGGCGGTTGATATTGATTGAGATTTAGATATGATTTTTGTCAATACTCCTGCGAAAAAGAAGATTATTGCGAATATTAAGGCACAGATTGAACCTGATACTATTTTATGGCTTGCGAGTGATGAGGATCGTGAGTGAGAAGCAATTTCTTGGCATCTTTTGGAGACTTTGGACCCGAAGAGAAAATTGAAAAATAAAAGAGTAGTTTTTCATGAAATTACAAAATGAGCAATTAAGGAGGCTTTTAAAAATACAAGAGAACTTGATATGGATTTAGTTGAAGCGCAAATGGCAAGAAGGGTTTTGGATAGAGTTGTTTGATATAAACTATCTCCACTTCTTTGGAAAAAAATTAAATTTTGACTTTCTGCGTGAAGAGTTCAAACTCCTTGCACGAGAATTTTAGTTGATAGAGAAAGGGAGATTCAAGCATTTATTCCAGAAGAATATTGGAGTATTTGAGCATTTTTTAACAAAGATAAAATAAATTTTGAAGCAAAAATTATTTCTGATAATTGAAAAAAAGTTGATTTAAAAAATTCTTCTGATGTTGAAAAAATTTTAGAAAAAATTTGAACAAAATTTGTTGAGAAAAATTGAGAAATTATTTTAGATGA
>JAJOLG010000025.1 GCA_021129445.1 Candidatus Altimarinota bacterium
CAATCATTTTGAGTTGTAGAATTATCATCTTGTGGTGGTATTGGTGGTGGTGGAGTAGGAATTCAAGTGTTTTGTAAGTCTGACATAATAATTTTTATTTTTTAAATGGTAGTCCCAGCAGGGTTCGAACCCACGGTCTCCAGGTCCGCATCCTGGCGATTTACCAACTAATCTATGGGACCATTTTTTGATAAAATAGTTTTTATTTTTTTAAAATCAAGTTTAAAATATTTTTACATTTGATAAAAAAATTTTTTTTTATCCAAAAAAAATTTTACACAGTTAAAAAAAATTTTTTTTATGTAAAAAAAATAATTTTTAAATGAAAAAAATTTTTCAAAAAACAATTTCGGCAATTTTAATTTTTGCAATTTGTTCAACGAATGTTTTTGCTTTGAATTGACAAATTCAGGACGAATGAAAATTTGAAGATTGAAAATTATTTGCGATTTTGTTGGATGAAAAATTATCTGAAAATACGAAAATTTTTGATTGAGTAAAAAAATATTGAAAAAATATTGCAAAAAAATTTCCAGATTTAACTCCAAAAATTTTTTTAATTGATGAAAATCAAACTCAAAAAGAAATTTTTTCAAAGCTTGAATTGCTTTATTTTAACGGGTTAAAAGAGTGAAATGCAAAATTATTTTTAGATTGATTTTTTGCAATTTGAGATATTCCAATTCCTGAAATTGAAATTTGAGAAGGTTTTGAGACAAAAAAAAGTTTTTTTCCTTACACGGATTTTGAAGAAAAATTTTTTGTTTTTGATAATAAAAAACAAAATTTTGTCAGACAAGAAGAAATTTCTGAGCAGAAATCAGAAGTATTTTTTTGATTTTTGAGAAAATCTGAAAAACAAAAGGATTTGTGAGATGAATTTTATGAAAATTATTTTGATAAATTAAATAATTTTTATGACGAATGAGTAAAAAATTTTGATGAAAATAAGATTTTTTTGGCAGATTTGGATGAGGAGAGAAAGTCTGCGAACGAAACTTTGATGAAGCAATATGAAAAAGCAAGCGAGTTTCAGTATGAAATTGCATATCAGAAATTTTCAAGTGAGTTTGCGAATAAATTGCAGGATGATATGGTTAAAGATTTGTTGGAGCCAGTTTGTGCGACATATCAGTCGGATGAAGAAAAAAAGATAGGTTTGCCAGCAAGTGAACATTGTGTTGTGCCAAATAAAGAGGCTTTGACTGCAAAAATTGGGAATTCAGATTTAATTTCGGTTTTTCAGGTCAAAAAACTTTTACCTGAATATTACGATGTTGTTGAGAGTTATGTTAAAAAAGCAAATGATTTGATTTTTAAAAGTTGAGAAAAAAAAGCAAATTTAGAAACAATTCCAAAAGAGATTTTTATAAAAGATTTTTTAGCGAGAGAATATATAAAAGCTGTAAATCAAACAATTGAGGAGAGGATAATTAGCGATTTACAGAATTATGTTGATGGTGTAAATCAAAAAGTTGAGGAGTTGTATTGTTGATGTTTATGGTGATATTCTTGGTATGCCTATAATCAGAGAAAATATAATTGTAATAATTATACATATAATTATACAAACTGACAATATAATATTTGTCAAAATGTTCCAAATAAAATCATTTTGGAAATAAATAATTGACCAACAAAAAAAGATATAAAAAATCAAATTGAAAATTGATTAGAGAAAAAGAATTGATTATCTTTAAAAGTTGATCAAAAAAATAATATTTATTTTAAAGATGATTGGAATGAATTTAATTTTTATTTACCAAATTTATTTGAGTCGGAGTGAAATTTGGATAAATATGTTGATAAATACTTGATTTATTTAAATTGACATGTAAATAAATTTTCTGATACAGAGTTTCGTTTAGAGTATTCTAAATATTTATATGAATACCACAAGCAAGAACTTGGTTATTATGATGGTAATTTTTGATGAATAACTACAAGTAATAATTATGTAAACACAGGAAAAAAACTTACTTTTGATGAATTTATTCAGGGAAAAGGTAAAAAAAGTATTCCAAAAAGTTTTTTTACCGACATAATTCAACAATCAAAAGATGATTTTAAATATTTTTTTGATTGGATGAAAGTAAAAAAATGAGAAAATTTTGAATATCGTGATATAAATTCAAAAAGAAAAAAAATTTTGGAGGATAAAATTTTTCAAAATAAGGAAAAAATTTATCAAGCAGAGCCTGAAAAAAATTTTTCCAAAATAGATAATTTTTCAACTCTTTATTTTAGATCTTGAAATTTTTGAAAGTGAGAAAATTTTTATATTCAAGATATTAATTGGTGGGAAAAAAATCGTAATTCAAAATTTGAATTAGCATATTTTTGAGATTGAAATAAAAATATTGATGATGAATTAAAAGAAAAATGTTGATCTTATAATTGAGTTCCTTTGCCGAAGTGGTTTGGTGCGATTAAATGTTGGATTAAAGATATTTCAAAAATGTGAGATAAACAGATTTGTTGATGATGAAATAAAGATTCTTGGGAAAATTTTTGGAATTGAAAAGAATTTACAAATGATATAAATGAAAGAAATATTGATTTTCAGACAGCAGAGGAGTTTGAAGAAGCGATAAATCCACAAGAACAAAAGGATTATGAGTTTTGAGGTGATAAGGATTATATTGCAGATTGAGAAATTTTGCAATTTACAGTTGCTCAAAAATGAGTTTGAATAATAAAAGACTGACATTATAATTCTGTTCAGCTTGAATTTAAAACAGTTGATAAAGATGGAAATTTGGTTGATTTTACTTGATATGCGAGGTTTGAATTTGTTAATGATAAATGAAATGCAAATTGATTGATTGCAGATGAGGATTTATTTTTTGAAAATTGAGTTGCAACAACTGGATTAGTGACAAAAGAAAAACGTCCTTATTTAAAATTGTACAGACCTTGATTTAAAAATTGAACTTTATATTTGTCGTTTTCAAAGTCTTGGCTTGCAAAAGATTTAGTTTCTGTTGATATTCCTGATGATGTCGAAAAAATTGATATAAAGTGAGCAAATTTTTATTCTGCATATTTGTTTTGAAATAAATATGTAAATTTAAAAAATTGAGTTGCTTTTGATTTGATAAATACTTGATCAACATTGGCTATTTTTAGTGCAATTGATGATTATAATTTTTATAATTGGGCTGATGATAAAATTGTAAAAATTGATAAAATTAAAAGCAGAATTGATGATAATTATTTTTGAATTTGATTTTGAGATGATGAAAAATCAATGATGAAGTTTTTATCATGAGATTTTATTTGAAATTCTGTAAAAACAGAAAATTGAATTTTTTCTGCGGTTTTAGGAGATCCGATGATTTCTTTTGAAAATAAAAAAGATGAGGCTTGATTTACAAAAACAATTTGAAAATCAGTTTACAAATTTTCGTGAGATATTGATAAAATCGAGATTATTGATTATAATTCTGATTGACAAGAAGATTTTTTAGCTTTTATGAATGATTGATTTATTAAACTTTTTAAATGAGAAAATTGAAGTTTTACGAAAAAATGAGATTTGGCATATTTTTCTTCAAATGTTGAAAAGCAATTTGTTTGAGATATTGATTGAGATTGAGATCAGGATTTTATTGTAAAATTGTACGATTGACGAGAGGTTTTTTTTGAAAATAAAGATGAAAAATTTTCTAAAAAACTTTTGGGGCATTCTGTGATTGAAAATTATTTGCAATGAAAAACTGAGAGATTTGATTTGCCAAAAAATGTTTTAAATGAAGATGATGCAAAAAATCAAGAATATTGAAAAAGTGATATTCAGTGAATTTTGGAAAAAGCTTGGGGAGTTGATAATGATTTGGAATACGCTAATTGATATGATGAAAAAACTTTAGATGAAAAATTACAAGAATTAAATTGAAAATTATCTGATGCTGTGGATTTAGTGTCAAATTTAACCTGTATGGGATGATCTTGTATTTCTTCACCTGTAAACTGGGCTTTTATGGTGCCATGAGCAGTTAATGTTCCATGATTTTTAAAACAAGCAATTTCCTTTCCTACTGCTCCAGTTCCATGATCACCTGTATTTTGAATTGTTTGGTGGCCAACTCCTCCAGATTGAACATATAAACCATTTCCATGCTCTTGACTTGCATGTTATTGACCAGCTCCCTGAATTCCAACTAATAGATATTATATTTCACCAACAATAACTTGATGATTATGATTTGCATATTGTAAGTGACCACAATATATTCCTTTCTGAAGCCCATCAGCAATGTGTTTTGTGACAGCATTACCAGTAAATCAATTATGAATTTGTAAACAAACAAGTTTAACAGGTTTAGCAATGTGAGCTATTTGATGATCACCTTTTAAGTCTTGATGAGGTGATTGAAAAAATTCAGTATTTTCTCAAATGCTTTGATCTTGATGAATTCCAGAAAATGATGATGCTTATGTTATTTGATTAGATAAAACAAAAATTAAAATTTTTGATGAAAATAATAAAACAATGAATCCGTTTTTTTCTTGATTCTTGACAAGATGGTGGGATAAACAAGTAAAAGAAATTGTTGTAAATTGACTTGATTTTCCAGTTATAAAATTAATTTTACCAGATTTTAATTCTTGATTTGAGACATTGAAAAGTTCTTGGGATAAAATAAAATTAAAAGATAATAAAAAAATTTTTAATTTTGAATCAAATTTAAAAGATGAAAAAGAAAAATTAAAAAATTATCAGAAAAGTTTAGAGAAAAAAAATGATAAAAAATGATTGTTTAAAACAATAAAATCTGATAAATTGAAAACTGATAAATTTATTGAATTTAAATGAAATGTTCAGTGAACTGCAAAAACAATTGAAGAATCTTATGATGAGATTTTTAAACAAATTGATAATCTACCAATTTTACAATTAAAAAGAGAAAAAATAAATTTAGATATACCACGGATAAATCCATACAAACTAAATTCTTTAATTATTCAAATAAATGATTTCATTGAAAGAAATGAAGAGATTTTAAATGATTTGCCAAAAGATCAGTTTCCTTATCTAAGGAATTACATCAAGCAATTGAAAAAAAATCTTGAAGTTTTAAAAACATACAGAGATTTTCCGAAGGAGATAATGAAATACAGATTTTTATTGTCAAAATATATTTGAGATGTTATTTCTTTGATTGACTGTTTAACAGATTATTTATGATGATGGATAGCTAGAAATAAGAAAATTGCCATAGCTTATATAAAACTTTATTATGAAATAAAAGCAATTTTAGAATTACTGAATAATATTTCTTTGGTTTTTGATGATTATAAAAATTCTTGTTCAGCGTGTAAAGCTAGTTCTTATTTATCAAATTTTTCACTTGCGCAACTTTTTATGTCTTTGATTCCTGAGCCTCCGGTTATAAAAATGCCAAAATGGCCAGATATTATTATTGATTTGTCGGATGTTCAACTTTGAATTACTGTAAATATTCCAGAAATTAATTTTAGAGTTAGGGAAGTTTATATTCCAAATTTAGACTTACCAACTTTGTGATTTTGAAATTTGAATTTACCAATGTTAAAAATTCCACCTTTTGATTTAAAATTACCTGAATTACCAGAAATTCCAGCTGTTGAAATTCCAAAATTGCCAGATTTACCACCACCACCAAAATTACCTGAATTGCCATTTTTAGACTCAATAAATAGTTTAATGGATACGATAAAATTGGTTTTAAAGCTATATTGTTTAATTTTTCAAAAATGATTATTTGTTTATCCTGAAAATACAGTAAAACAAATTGTTGAATGACTTACAAATAGATCATCGTCAAATTTTTTGCCACTAGATTTTCTCTTTTTACAATTCCCAAATATTTCATATCCAACTTTAAAGTCAATAAATATTGATACACATTTGAATTTAAAATTTGAGGATAATACAATGTATGAAAAATTACAAGAAGAGGCTGATAAATTAAATATTTACAAAAAACTTTGAGAGGATATAAATAATGTTATTTGAACTTTCAATGAAAAATCATCTGAGCTTTGAAGTGAATTAAATGAAAAAACAAATCAGGATGTGAAGATTTGAGATGATTATAAGGTGAAACCGGTGGAATTTAAGTAAGAATATAAGATTCCTCGCCTTGTTCAGAATGACAGAAATGATACTAAGAATAACAACAATACTAAAATATTAAAATTGCAGAAAAATTATTTTTTGCAATTTTTTTTTGACGAAAAATAATTTTTTTTGAGTAGAATTCTTTGATTAAAAAACAAAAATAAAATGAAAAATTTTTTCAAAAAGGTAAAAAATAATTGGTTAAATTTTGAAAATAAAATTGAAAACTTGGATTCGAGGGACAAGGTAAGTATTTTGATTTGAATGTTTTCTTTTTTGATTTTGATGAATTTTACAGATTTTTCGTGATTTAAAGCGGATATTTTTTCAAGTTCAACTTGAACACAAGTTGAGGAAAGTTATGAGTCTGATATTCAAAATGAAGAAAAAACTATTGAAAAAGAAAGTGAGCAAAAAGATAAAGTTGAAATTGTAAATGATCAAAAAAATACAGAGGAAATTGAGCAAAATACAAGCGAAGACCAGGTTTCTGAAATTTCTCTTGAAGAGCAAAAAAAGATTGAAGAGCAAATTATTTCTGATCAAAATCAAGAAATTCAAAATGAAATTTTAGCTGAAAATTTAAATGAAAATAAGGAAATAAAAATTGTTGAAAATCCTGTTTTGGTTGAAAATAGTTCTGGTGCTTGAAAAATTTCTGATTGAGAAATAATAATTTCTGAAAATATTTCTGGTGAAGAAAAAAAAATAGATTGATGAAAAAATTTTTCTGGAACTTGAAAAAATATTTGAGAATGAAGTGAAAAAAATAATTGAGAAAAAGATTTTTTTAACGATGAAAAAAAATCTTTTTTGACAAATATTTGATTAAAAAAAGTTGATAAAAATGCAATTGCTTTGAAAAAACTTGAAGAAGATGAGAAAAATAATCAAATTGAAGTTGTGGTTGAGACAAAGGTTGAGGATTTACAAAAAACAGAAAACATTTCTCAAAATGATGATGAAAAAAATATTTTAAATGAAGAAAAATCTGATCTTGATAAAAAAATTGAATGAGTAATTTCTGATATTCAAAATATTGAAGAAGAAAAAAAACAACAAGCGATAATTGAGGAAAAAGCAAAACAGCTTGCAGAGGAAATGCTTGCAGAACAAAAAAAATCTCAATGAATCTCTGAAAGTGAATTTATGGTTTCATGAGCAGAAAGCGAGGCTTACAATGAAATGGTGAGAAAAAAGAAAGAAGAGGAGTTAAAAGCAAAATATGAAAAACAAATTTCTGAACAAGAAAAAGAGAAAAAAGATTTAGCTGATAGGCTGGAAATGCTTGAAAATAAATTGAAAAATCTGCAAACAAAAACTCCTGAACAAATTGCAGAGGAAAAACAACAGGTTTCGTTGAGACAAAAACAAAAAGAGGATGAAGAGAAAAGACAGAAAGAATTGGCTGAAAAAAAAGCAGAGGAATTAAAAGTTAAACAAGCAGAGCTTGAAAAAAAGAAAATTGCAATTGAAAAATTTAACCATGATACTGATTGAGATTGACTTTCTGATCATATTGAAAAAATTTTGGAGACAAATTCAAAACTGATTGACACTGATTGAGATTGATTTTGAGACAAAAGAGAGATTGAAAAATTTTTTGATCCAAATTCAAAATGATGAATTCTATTTTCTGATATTCCAGAAAGAAGTGTAAAAAGAGATGTTATCATAAAATGAGCAAAAAAATGATTGGTTTTTGTAAGAACTGGTGATAAATTTTTGCCTGATGAGGAAATTTATAGAGATGAGGCAATAAAAATTATTGTTTCTGCAATGTATCCGTCAGAAATTTACAGAGAAGATGAATTTTTTGAATGAGTTGAGTTACATTCTGATGTTTCAAGAAATGATGATTTTGCAAGATATTTAGCAATTGCAATTAAACACTGAATTTTAAATTGAATTGTTGCAGATAATTTTAATCAATATTCAACTTTTTCTAGGGCAGATTTTATTTCAATTTTGGTAAAAGCGACTTGAAAATGAACATCGAAAAAGAAGTTAAAATGGGTTGATACTGAATATGACAACTGGTTTACAGGATATTTGTCAAAATCAAAAGAATTATGAATTGTGAGAGTTGAAACTTTTAACAGGATTTTCCCATTAAAATGAATTTCAAGATATAAAGCAGTTTTATATGCTTTAAGAGCAAGTAAATATTGAAATTAATTATGCAAGTACCAAGTTTTATTTTAAAACACACCGAGATAAAAGGTGAAAAAATGTGGCAATTTTATATTTTAATCGCTTGATGGACAGCGATTTATACTGCGATGTCAATTTCTGTTTTGCTTTTTTTACAACATGTCTTTGATAGTTTGTTTATTGCGTGATTAGCAATTGCAATTTGAAATTCTGTTTCATTTTTTTTAGATTGATTTATAGCTTCACTTCAAAAAAGATTTCATTCAAGGCAATTATTTTTATCTTGAATTTGATTAATGATTATTTCGTTGGTTTTGTTTATTATTTTTTCAAATCCAATTTTTGTATTTTTTGCTGCAATAATTTTTTCAGTTTCATTTGATATTGTTGATATTACTTCAATGTCTTATATTATGGCAAAAACTTTGCCGGCAAATTATTGAATAGGTTTATCATATAAAGAAACTTCAAGATGAATTTGACTGCTTTTTTGACTTTTAATTTCATGAATCTTGATTTCATCATCTTATTTTTTATGAGATTTATCAGATTGAACAATTAAAATGACAGCGGAAATGCTAAAAATTCAAAATGCAAATTTTGAATCTAGTTTATTTATTTCTCAAATTTTATTGATGGTTATTTTATTGGCATTGTTTTTTTTCGCATTTATTCTTTTTGATAAAGATGCTAAAATTTTATCAAAAGATTATGTGGTTGCATCATTTCAGGAATTAAAATCAGAAACAATAAAATGATTAAAAAATTCTGCAATTTCCATAAAACAACAGGCTTTTGATAAGGTTAAAAATTTAAAAAACTCAATTGAATTAAAATCAACTTATGAAAAAAAATCTTTAAATTGGAATGAGATTTTTTGAGAAATTTTTATTTGAATTGCTTTGTTAAAAGATATTTTTGTAAATAAAAATAAAAATTTTTCATTATTTTGGTTAATTATTGTAAGTACAATTTTTTCTTACTGGGATACATTTTTATGAACATTTTTCCCTTTATTTTTTACGGAATTTTTGAAAGCACAAACGTGATGGTTAAGGGAAATTCCTGGTTCAATTTTATCGCTTCTTTTAATTTTACCAGTTTTATGACTTTTTCCAGTTATGTCAAAAATGGGAGATAGGTTTTGAAGATTTAAATTTATCTACTGATGACTTTGAGCAACTGCATTTGCAGTTTTTATGATGTGAATTATGGATTATCAAAGATTTACAATGTTTATTTTTATGTGATTGGTGACTTCTG
>JAJOLG010000014.1 GCA_021129445.1 Candidatus Altimarinota bacterium
AATAAGTAAATGGTTAAAAAGTAAATTTATATGAATTTTTATAAAAAATATTTAGAGGAAATTTGAGAAAAAAAGTTTAGAATTCAGCAAGTTGATAAAGCAATTTATCAGGATTTAGTTGAGGGCTTTGGAGAAATTACAACTTTATCAAAAACTTTGAGGGAAAAAATGTCAAAAGATTTGGATTTTTTTCGTTTAAAAAAAATAAATGAAAAAGTGTCAAAAGACTGAACTCAAAAGGTTTTATTTGAAACAAAAGAGTGATTTAAGGTTGAATCTGTTTTGATGAGGCATGATAATTTTAGAAATACAGTTTGTGTTTCTTGTCAGGTTTGATGCGCTCAATGATGTACTTTTTGTGCAACTTGAAAACTTTGATTAAAAAGAAATTTAAGTTCCGATGAAATTATTGAGCAGGTTTTGTATTTTCAAAGAAAATTGAAAAAAACTGAGCCTTGACATAAGGTGACAAATATTGTTTATATGGGAATGTGAGAACCATTTCATAATTATGAAGAGGTTTTGGATTCGATAAAAAATATTCACGATCAGAAAAAAATGTGATTGGGGGCAAGGCATATTACAGTTTCAACTTCGTGAGTTTTGCCTAAAATAAAGGAATTTATGAAGGAGGATTTGCAATTAAATTTGGCAATTTCGATTCATGCCGGAACTGATGAAACTCGTTCAAAAATTATGCCAGTAAATAAAATTTATCCATTGCAAGATTTAATTGATACATTGGAGGAATATGTAAAAAATACTTGAAGAAGAATTTTTTATGAATATGTGATGTTAAAATGAGTAAACGATAAAGAATCTGAATTTGAAGCACTTTGAAAATTATTGGAGTGAAAATTGGCACATCTAAATATTATTCCGTATAATTCTGCACCAAATGATATTTATGAATGTTCATCAAGAAATACAATGTATAAATTTAAAGAAATTTTGAAAAAATATGATGTTCCTGCGACAATTCGTGTTTCACTTTGACAAGATATTGATTGAGCTTGTGGGCAATTAGCTTGAAAAGAATAATTTTTTACCTAAAAAAAAATTTTTTTACATTTTGGCAATTTTTTTTCACTGAAAAATATTTTTTTTTCAGTAAAATACATTGAATAAAAAAAATATTTTATGCTTAAAAAAATTTTATTTTGAATATTTTTATCGCTTTTCATCTTTTCTGAAATGACTTTTGCATCAGCAAAAGTTGTTGTTCCTGCTTGACAAAATTTAAAAATTCATGCTGAGAGTGATATTTTGAATTGAGATTATTCTTGGGTTTTGATGTCAAGTGATTGATATATTTTACTTACTCAAAATTGACCAATTTTTAATACAAAATTTAAAAATGCTTGAAAATTTAATCTTAATTTGACAATTACAGACAAAAAAACTTGAAAAACAAAATTTACAAAAACTCAAATAATTGTCTGACAGCCAAATAAATTTTGGAACGATTTTAATGTGAAAGTTGCTTCTTTACCAGTAATTCACGATTGAAATGAAATTTATTTACCATGAAATGAATGAAAAATATTTTTTTCTTTTTGAAAATCAAAGTGAGTTAAGCAGATTTTTTTAGATAAAAATATTGAAGTTGATGAAAAAACCGATAGATATGATAATGTTTCAGAAAATTGAGACAAAGATTGAAATCCGCAAAATGATAATGTTTTATGAGCTTGTAAAAGTTTTGAAAAATGTAAACAATTTAATGTTAGCCTTAAAAAACCAAAAAATGCAAATTCTGTAAAAATAAAATTTACATTTTTGTGATTTTCTTGAAAAAAAGAAGATAGAATTTTTACAATTTTATTTAATCACAAAGAGAAAAAGCCTGATTGATTTAAAATTAAAATAAATTCTGTTCCAAAAATTGATAAGAAAGATTGAGAAAAAATTATTTTTGTTCCATTTTGAATAAATGAGGCAATAATTGATTTATCTGCATCTTTGTGAGATTTTTTGGAATATGAGATAAATTGAAAAAAAATTTCTGAATGAGAATATTTTGTTGCAAAAAGGTGAGTTCAACATGAAAAAATTTTGAAAATTAAATTAAAATCTTGAAAAAAAATTAAAACGGATAAAATAAAAATTATTTGGTGAAAAAAATGAGAACGCAAAGATATGGAGGTTTTTTCATCAACGAATCAAAATTTTGTTTGAAAAAAAATTTTTTTCTGAGTGACGAATTTGGATACAGAAAAATATTTTGTTGAGTGGGATTTTGATTGAGATTGAAAAATTGATGTAAAAAATAAAGTTTACACAAATTTTAAATTTGAAAAAGAGTGAAAATTTGAGACAAAAATTTTTATAAAGGATAAAAAAACTGAAAAAATTTTTAAGGAATCAGTTTTAAAAATTGAAATTAGAAAACAAACAGAAACAGAATTTTTTGTATCTGAACCAGTTGCAGATTTTGATTTTGAGATAAAATGACCAAATGTAAAATTTAAAAATAAATCAAAAGTTTCTGAAAAGTTATTAAATAAAAGATTTAAGAGCTTTTGGAAATTTTGAGATTGAAATGTTTCGAATGAAAAAAATCCAGAATTTTTATATTCTGAAAAGTGAGAATATAAAGTTGAGTTAATTATTACTGATACTGCTTGAAATACAAGTTCTATTAAAAAAACAATTGAAATTACAGATTTAAATTTAGAAAAAAATATTTTAAAAAACAAAACTTGAAATGTTTTGTGAAATGATGAAGATTTGATTAATAATGCGGAAAATACAGAAGGTACAGAAGAAAATATTGATGATGAAAATTGAAGTGTTGATTTTTTTGCAGATGAATGAAATAATGAAGTTTATGTTGATGAAAATAATAAAAATGAAATAAAAAACAATCTTGATAATTGAAATCCGTGAGAGGCTTTGCAAAAATTTTTGTTGTATTTAGCGATTTTAATTGCATCTATTTTGTGAATTGTGTGAATTTATTTGATAATTCAAAAAATCAAATATCCTGATATGGAATTTTCTGAAATTCTTGATGAGGAAAGGGAAAGAATTTTATCGTGGATTGAAGGAGAGGAATATAAACATCCAGAAATTAAGGAGGTTAAAAAAGATAAAATTGAGGAAAAAGTTGAAAATATTGAGCCTGAAATTAAGAAAATTGAAGAGAAAAAAACTGAAAAAGTTTCAGATGTGAAAAAAATTGAAGACAAAAAAATAGAGGAGAAAAAACCTGAAAGAGTTGAAAAAAAAGAAGTGAAAGTTGAAAAAAAACCTGAAAATCCTTTTGTAGATTTTTGAGAAAAAGATGAGGTAAAAAAATCTGAAAAATCTGAAAATAAAATTGATAATCCATTTGCAAATTTTTGAGAAAAATCTGATAAAAATGTAAAAAAACAAGATGATAAAAAAACAAATGAAGTAAAAAATCCTTTTGTAGACTTTTGAAAAAAAGATGATTCAGAAAAAAAATCCAATGTTTTAAATGAAAAATTAAATAAAAAAAATTCGACAAATATTTGACATAAACCGCAAAAAAATCCTTTTGAAAATTTTTGAATTGGTGAAAAAAATATCGTAAAACCGCAAAATAATTGACAAAAAACACAAAATAATAATTGATGAAATATTGTAAAAACATCACAAAAATCTGAAAAAAAAGTTGTGAATAATTGATGAACAAATATTAAAAAATCAAATATTTCGCCACCACCTCCGCCACCGCCGGCATCAGTTTTAAAAAATGATAAAAATGAAGATGACGATTTACCAGATTTCTTAAAATAGCAAAAAATCCTGAATTAAATTCAGGATTTTTTAATTTTAAATTAAAATAACATTAACTGCTCTTCCAATCTTTTATCGCTTTCAATTTTTTCTAATTTTCTAACAAGTGAAAAAAATTCCTCATTTCTTAAAAATTTTTCTCATTCACTTTTTATTCAAGAAAATTTTACATTTTCCAAAGAAAAATTATCAAGCGGAACATCGGTGCGAATTGTTGTCATATCAATTAAATCGTCAATTTTTTCTTTTCAATTTAATAATTTTTTTCTAATTGCTCATTTTATAAAATCACATTTTAAATCAGGATTTTTTTCTAATTTTTCAAATTCTTCAAAAATTTTTTTTGCACTTCAAAATTTTTTTATCAATTTTGTTGCTCAAATGTCTCAAATTCACTCAATTCATTTAATATTATCAGAAGTGTCTCATGCAATTGCTTTTAAACAAATAATTTGTTTTGGTGTTAATCAGTATTTTTCAAATACTTTTTCTTCATCAAAATAAATAACTTCTTTGTATCATTTGTGCGGAATTGCAACTGTTGTTTTTCAATTTTTTACAAGTTGTAAAATATCCATATCACCAGTCACAATAATTGTTTCCAGGTTTTCAAATTCCAAATTTTTTATTGCAAGCGATCATATTAAATCATCAGCTTCATATCAATCAACAGCAAAAACCGGAATTCACATTTTTTCAACCATTTCATAAATTTTTGGCATTTGCTCTTTTAAATCGTCCGGAGTTATCTTTCTTTGTGCTTTGTAATTTTCATATTTATCGTGTCTAAAGCTTTTAAATAAATCAAAAGTTATAACAAAATAATCAGGATTTTCTTTTTCAATGATATTTAAAAGTATTGATGCAAATCAAAAAATTGCTCATTTTTTCATATTTGACATCGCATAATATGCACGAAAAATAAGATGATGTCAGTCGATAATTACAAATTTTTCTTTTTTATTCATAAATTTTTTTTCAAGGCTAAAAAAAATTTTTTAATAGTGCAAAAAATTTTTTATAAAGTTGTAAAAATAATTACTTAAAAATTTTTGTTAAAAAAAAATTTTTTAATGAAAAAAACAATTTTTCAAGCTTTTAAAAAAAATATTTTTCAGTAAAATAAATAGAATTACATAAATAAAAAAATATGGATATTTTTTCAAAATTTTTAGAAATGGATTTCGCAACGATGGTTTTTATACTGATTTTGTGTATTGCACCAGCGATTGTTTGGTATAATATTTTTGAAAGAGAGTATAAAGAAAAATTATCAACAAGTTTTTATGCAATTATTGCATGATGACTTTCAACAATTCCTGTTTTGGCTTATCAGCAACTTTGGTGAAAAGAGGTGAATATGGTTTTTTTAAAGACAGAAGCCATTAATTTTCAAGAAAATATTTCACAATTATTTTGATTTTCGTGATATTGAGATATGCTTTCAATGGCAACTTCGTCCAATTTTTTCACAGTTGCAGTTTTGACACTTTTTACAGTTTTTCTTTGAGTTTGATTTTTAGAAGAGGTTTCAAAGCATGTTTTGGTAAATCCAGCTTTTATGTTTAAAATGATTATAATTACAATTTTAGCATGAATTGGACTTTTTATTACCTGATGAGCATCTTTAATTTGAATAATGTGACTTTTATTTTACATTTTATTTTTAAGTTTTATGCCAAAAATGTTAAAATTTAAATCAATTGATGATATTGTTTCAATTTGAATTTCTTCTGCGATTTGATTTGCTTTGGTTGAAAATATTATTTATTTTTCGCACAGATGGGTTGATATTTCATCAACTTTGTGAATTGATTCTGTTTTAAATGCAAATATGTGAAGTTTGTGAGAATTTTTATGATTTGTTGCTATTAGGGTGACAATTGTGACGATGATTCATATTTTGTGTTCGTGAGTTTTGGCATATCATTTTTGACTTGCATATTTTGCAAAACCTAAGCTTCAAGACGAAATCAGAGAGTGAAGAAAACATCCAATTATTGAAAAAATTCATAAAATTTTCTGAACACCGGAAGATAAAATTTTCCATTATGAGCAATTATTTTTAGCATTATTTTTAGCGACTTTACTTCATTGAATTTATAATTTAATTGCTCAATTAAATTTTTCAATTTTGTGAATTCCGGCAATTGCACTTGCGATGCCAATTTATTTTATTTGATGATTTTTGTACTTATTTTCAAAATTAGAGGAAAAAGAAAATAGAAAAAAATTTTGACAATTGCATGTAAAAGAGGAGTTTTGAGAGTAAAAAATAAATTATAAAATTAAAAAGCCAAAATTAAAATTTTGGCTTTTTAAAATATTTCTTTAAATAATTTTTTTAATCATCAATGGATAAAAGTGCTTCTTCGTCATTATCATAAGTCTCAATTACGGCAGTAAGTCAAACCAAATCAATAATATCAAAAATTTCGTCATTCGGCTCAGAAAAAATAAGTTTTTTTCATTTCTCGTCAAAATCTCAAACTAATCAAGAAAACCATCAAATTACCATTGAATTTATAAAAGTTAATTTATCTAAATTTAAAATTAAAAAATCTTTATCTAAATCCAAAAATGGCAAAACAAGATTTTTTAATTCATCAATATTTGATTCATCAACTTCTCAATTTAATTTAATAATTTCAATATTATCTTTAATTGTTTTTATACCAGTTAATTGTGACATATTTATTTTTTTAGTTCTTAGTTTTAGAATATTAAAAATTTTTATTAAAAAATCAAGACTTAATCTTTATCTTTAAATTTTTTAAATTCATTCATTAAATTTCACATTTTAAGCGTGTTAACTTTTGAAATCATTTGTTCTTTTCAATTTTTCTCAATTTTAATATTTGGTCAATCTTTGCATTTTCACATACATCAAGTTTTTAAAACTTCAACATTTCAATCTTTTGTTTTTCATCAATCTTTGCAATCTTTTAAATTTAATTCATCGCAAGCCCTGTCTAAAACATATTGAGACATTATTTCTTTGCATTTATTTCAGCAGCAAACTTTTATTTTTACACTCATAATTTAATAAATATTTTTTTCATTTCTTGAAATATCTGGATTATAAATTTCATAAAATAATTTAATTATTTCATTTGTTGAAATTTGCTTTGCTTGTATTCATAATCAGGATAATCACTCTGTAATTGTATTAATTCTCGGTTTTATTCTTTTTTTCAATTTTTCAAATCTTTTCAGTCTAATTCTAATGTCAGAAGCAGACTCCTTTTTTCATCCTCAAAAAACATCTATTAAGAAATCCAAAAATCAAGTTTTTTTTGTTGAAATTCATCAGACTGGTACAATTACATAAAATTGCTTATCCATAATATTCGCATATTCAACAAGTTTTTTAATGTAAGCGGTGTATTCATAAGTTTGATTTTGCAAAAGTTGATTTTCTTGATTTTCTGCAATTTTATTTATTGATTCAATATAATTATCAATATCAATTTTTTTTGATCTGATGTAAATTTGAATTGGAAAATCTAATAAATTTAAAAATCACTGATAACCAGAAATAATTGATTTTTGTTCTTCTTCAGATTTTAAATTGAAATTTATCGTTGAACATTTTAAAATTGCTCTAACTCATCAATTTTTCGTTGTAATTAAATCATCATTAATCTCTCAGAATTCCAAAAAATTTTGAGTTGTTGCGACTAAATTTTTTCTTCCTGCTCGAACTGATTCTTTTTTATTTTCCATATTTTATCAAAATCTTTGTAATAATTCTTCTTTTTCTTCAATATTAAGTTCATATTTTTCATTTGAATTAAAAATATTTTTTTCAGCATTTCAAAAAATTTCATTTTTCATTTCATCAAAATCATTTTTTTTATCTGCTTGATTTTTTATTTCCAAATTCATTTTTTTATGAGTTTTTTTATCAGGTTGTACATAATTCAAAACATCAAAATATTGTCATCAAACCAGTCAATTATTGAAAAATCTTTTCTGTGGAATGAATATTTTTGAGATTAAAAGTGCTACCCATCTGTGAAATTCAAGGTGATTGATTTTTAAAAATGCAGATGCAACAAATAATCCTCAAACTACAAAATTTATAGTTCCCCAAACCGCCGGAACATATCCAGCTGTAAACATTGCTTGAAAAATTGCATAACAAATCACTCATCAGATTGACAAAATAATCAATTGCCTCATTGTTAGAAAAGGCAAAATTCTATCTTCAAGCTCGGTATTTGCAGGAATTTTAAATCTCATTTTTTATTTTTTTAATCAAAATATTTTACATAAAAAAATATTTTTTTCACTATTAAAAGGTTTATTTTTTGTGAAAATGTTTTATTTTTATGTTTTTTTATTGACATTAAATAAAATTTAATTTATTATTATAAAAATGTTTTAAAAAAAGTCTTGACTTTTTAAAAAATTTTTATAATAATATCCTTCCTTTTTTAAAGCAAAATCTTTTTGACTTTAATTTAGGAAAAGAAAATTCAAATAATTGGTTATTTTATTTAACTTAAAAATGTTAAGTTTTATATAATTTTCTCCGCTCTGTAGTTTTTATATTAAAGAGATTGTTGAAAAATTTTTTATAAGATTTTTTTGCTGTCTCTTTAATTATATGACTGCAGGGTATAATTTTAAAGGGCTGGTTTTAGCTTAATGTGACAATTGAAAAATTGTCTTTTGAATAAAGAAATAAGGAGGAAGTTATGAAAACTTCATTTATTAAAAAAGTTAGTTTTAGTATGTTAGTTGCTACTGTTGTAGTTGGTTTTACAGGTTGTGGCGGAGGAGGATCAAGCTCTCCTGAGATTTCACCATCAGTAAATAATAAAGAAATTACCGTAGTTGATGGATACATATTAAACGCATCTGTAAAAGATGCACATGGACAAACAGCAGTAAAAAGCTATAGTAAACCGGGGACTTATATTTTTTCAGAAAATATAAGTTATCCAGTAACTGCAACTGGTGGTATTATTGATTTAAACAACAATGGGGTTGTTGATAGTACTGATGTTATTTTTGATCAAAATATGACAGCATCTTCTGGTCTTGTCATATCTCCGATTACAACTTTTGAATCAAAAGGTGGTAACTTGGAGGTTTTAGCTCAGAAAACAGGCTTAACGGTTAATGAGTTGAAATTGGATTATTTGGCAACAAATAATCCAGAAGTTGCAAAAATAGCAAATCTTCTTTATTTTATAAATAAAGAGAATAAAGTAGTTGCAACTAATGTTGCTTTTGATAACTATCAAGGAACAGAAAGTGTAAACAGTGCTTTACAAAATTTTTCTGTTACAGGGGTGTTGTCAAATGAAGCAGCGAATGCTGCCATACAAGACCTTTCATTATCAAACGAGACTAATGCTTCAAAAATTGAAGAATTAGTTATTGATAATAAGGGGCTTGTAACAGTAGATGAAGCAAGTACTAGTGGAGCTGGATCAGGAGACACTGGATTAGTTTATACTATTTTTGACCCTATAAACGAATCAGAAATGGATTTATCATCTGAAAATTTAACAGCAATA
>JAJOLG010000007.1 GCA_021129445.1 Candidatus Altimarinota bacterium
TGAGAAATTTGAGAAAAATAAAAAAAAACTTCTTCTTGATGAGTAAAAATTTGAAATTATCAAAAAACAAAAAATTTAATTTTGGAGAAAAAATCGATTTCTGAAATTGCAAAATTTCATTGATTCAGAGAGCAAACAATTACTGAACACATTGAAAAATTATTTGACGCCTGAGAAATTTCTTTGGAAAATTTAGAATATCTGAAACCAAATGATGAGAATTTGGACAAAATCAGGAATTCTTTTGCGAAGTTGTGAGATAAAAAATTGAGGCCGATATTTTTGGATTTGGGTGAGAAAATTAGTTATAAAGAGATTAGGGTTGGGAAGATGTTTCTTGAAATATAATTTTTATTAATTTTATAATAAAAATTTTTTCATCTTTTCAAACCATCTTTTTAAACTACCTCTTCACCTCCCTCGACACCGCCAACAAAATCCCCGCCGCCAAACTCATCATAATCAAACTAGACCCACCATTCGATACAAAAGGCAATGTTATTCAAGTCAAAGGCATAATCGCAAGATTTACAGAAATATTTATAAATGCCTGAAAAACAATCCACGAGGTAATTCAAACTGCTAAAAGCATTCAGAATTTATCTTTTGCTTTATTTGCAATCATCAACCCCCTCCATCAAATAAATAAAAAAACAAAAACGAAAATTACAACTCTAACAAATCATAATTCCTCAGAAATAATTGCAAAAATCGTATCTCACTGAACTTCTGGTAAATATCAAAATTTTTGCACAGATTGTCAAAATCAAACTCACCAAAATCATCAAGATCAAATTGTCATCAATGCTTGCAAAATTTGGTATCAACTTCATCAAATATCAAATTGTGGATCCCAAAATGCCAAAAATCTTTTATAAATATATTCATGCGTCATAATAATTGGCATCGCTGCTAAAATTCAGATTATTCATGCCCAAAAAATGTGCCACAAATTTCATCATCAAACAAAAAACATTGCTCATGCAATAAATGAAATTACTAACACCGCTCAAAAATCTGGTTGTAATCAAATCAATAAAATTATCATTCAAATTAAAAATGCAAATGGAAAAAATCATTCTTTCAATGTTGCAATTTTATTCGTTTTTGACTCAATCCAAAGCGTAAAATACAAAATTAATCACAATTTCATAATTTCTGATGGCTGAATAGATGGCAATCATGGAATATTCAACCACGATCTCGCTGATCAATAATCGTTTGTCAATCATGGAATAAATAAAATAATCAATAAAATCAAAGAGCCAAAAAATATCGGCATCGCCATTTTTCTCCAAAATTTATAAGGAACTGCAATTCAAATCAAAAATACTGGAAGTGCGATCAATAAATTAAAAAATGCTCTTTTTAAGTAAAAAGAATTTGAAATTTCATCAATCAAACCGGTTCAAACCAATTTACTTGTCAATAAATAACTTTCATAAATTGAAACCGATCAAATCATTATCAATCAAAAAATTGACAATCAAATTATTGAGTAAAATAAGGGTCTATCTATGTTTTGTAAAAATTTCATCTTCTATTTTTATTTTTTTTCTGTGCACACCATTTTATCTAAAATTCAATTTAATTTTATTTTTAATTCAAACATATTTGCAATTAAAATTTCTCTAACTTTTTTATTTAATGCGTAAATTCTCGCTGCTAAAAAATTTATTTTATCTTTTTTTGCATCAATTGAAAAATTGTGTTGAACCCATTGATTTTCTCATCAATCTCATTTTTCTCAATATAAAATTCTTTTTTTATTTTCTTCACAAAATTTTAAAACTGCTTTAAATGAGTTCGTATCATCTGTATAACAACTTTTCAAAAAAGAAAAATCCATTTTTAATTGAGGGCAAGAATTTGTGATAAACTTGATATTTTTTTGTCAAATATCTGAACTTCAATACAAAATTGAATTTGTCAATCACTGACAAATTACATCAAAATTACAAGATAAAATTCTAAAATTTTCAGCAATCATTTCTCATTTATCAGATAAAGTTAAACATGTTTCATCGCCATCTGAACAAATCTTTTTTGTGATTTTAAAATATGCCTTTCTATTTTCAGAAGCAATTTTTTTCATTTGTTTTAAAATATCATTTTGACATTTTTCTTGATTAAAATCAGGTTTTTTCTTTATAGATTGTGCAAAATTTTTTTCAGAAAAAAACATTTGCAAAAATAAAACTGCTAAAAAAATTAGTCCCGCAAAAAAAATTTTTTGTATTTTTTTCATTATTTAATTATTCAAAAATTAAAATAAAACTCTTTTTTTCAATCTCTCATCAAATAAAATTCATTTTTTTCCCAATTTACAATTGAAATCACATATCTTTTATCAAAAATTTGAATTTCTCAATTCGCATAAAAAATTCAAATAATTTCTTTTCAGTTTTCAGTTTGATTAAAAACTGTTAAAAAATTTCATTTTTGCTCAGAAAAAACCAATTGAACACTACCACTTTGAGTAAAAATTTCTCACAAAATTTTTTTATCTGATAAAAAAATTTTTCTTGATTTTTTTTGTGATTTTTTTAAAAAACTAAAATTTCATAAATCATCTGTCAAAATTTCTTCTCAAAATTTTTGCGGATTTTCTTCATTTTCATAAATGTAAGACACCGGAAAATTTTTTATTCTTGGCTCAATATGTCAAAAAATTTTTCAATCCTGCTCTGAATCTAAAAAAATTTTTGGAGAAAAAAAGTTAATTTGAATTTTTTTTATAAATTTCTCACCAGTTTTTTTTGTAATTTGTAAATTCACAAAAAAACTTCAAGTGTCCTGTTGAACCGGCAAAAGAACACTTTCTCAACTTTTTTCAAAAACATCATTTCAATCAAAATCCCATGCAAAAGTATCTCACTCATCAAAATTTGTCAATTCCAAATCCGAAATTTTCAAAAAATTCTCAACTAAAATCGGATAACTCACTTTTTCAATCGTGGAAATTTTTTTTGGTGGTAAATTTTTTGTATTTCAATACATAATTTTTTGTGCAGAAGCAGTAGATAATTTTCAATCTTTTATTCAAAAAATTTTCGCATAAAAAAAATTTTCATCGTTAAAAAAAATTTTTAACTCCGGTGAAGAAAAATTTTTTTCTGTTAAAAAAATTTTTGCATTGTTTTTTAAATCATCTCAAATTTCAAATTTTGCTTGTCAGTCTTCATCAACTTTTTTCAAAATATAAACCAAACTTTTTGTATCAGAATCCAAAAATCAATCAATGCTAGATTTAATTTGAATTAAATATCAATCAAATTTTTCCTCATCTTTCCAAGTCAAAATCAAAGTTTCTCACTCAACGGATGTTTTAAATAATTTTACAGAATTTTCATTCACAGAAATTTCTCAAAAATCCAAAACTCAAATTTCGGTAGAATTTCACGAAATAATTTCATTAGAATTTTTCAAAAAAATCTCATTTCAAATTGAATAAATTGCAGTTCTTCAATCATTTGTAATTTTTGGAGTTGAAGTGGAATCAAATTCGTCATTGTAATTAAAAAATTTTTCAATTTTTTGCTTAACGGTGTTAAAAAAATAGATTCATTTTTCCGTTTGATTTTCAGCTTCCATTTCAGCAACGACTTTTTGTCATTCTGCAAGTTGCTCTTCATCAGTTAAATTTACAGCAGAAAAAGCAGTTGAAAACATTGTCAAGCCGATGAAAATTAAAAATATTTTTTTCATTAATAATATTCTGAAAGTAAAAAAAAATAAATCAAAAAAATTTAATTAAAAAAATACTTGAAAGTATTTTTTAATAAAAAAAATTTGTAATTTTATCATTTAAAAAATTACAAACATCTATTTTACACTATTTTTCACCTCCTCACTCTTATCAACATCATCAAACAGCTCTCACCTCCTCGCTTTCCAAGCCAACTCATCACATCTCTCATTTTCCAAATGTCAATTATGCCCTCTAACCCAATGAAATTCAACATCATGCTTTTGAATCAAATCAAGCAATCTCGCCCACAAATCAATATTCATCACCTTTCATAACTTTTTTGTCCATCAATTTGCTTTCCATTTTTTTGCCCATCATTTTTCAATACCATTCACAACATAACTTGAATCAGTAAAAACATCAACTTTTGACGGCTCTTTTATTTGTTCAAGTCAAAAAATCACTCATAAAAGCTCCATTCTGTTGTTTGTTGAGTGTTTAAACCCCTTGCAAAACTCTTTTTTGACTCAATTATATTCTAAAATCACTCAAAAACCTCAAATTCATGGATTTGGACTTGTTCATCAATCTGAATATAATTTTATTTTTTTCATAAATATTTTTTCTAAAAAAATAAAAAAAATATTTAATTTATCAAAATTTTTCTTGATTAAAAAAAATTTTTCTACATTATGAAAATAATTACAAAATAATACTAAAAAATGATAAATTACTTTATAATATTTTTAGCTCTAATTGCTGAATACAATGCAATTTATTTAACAAAATGAGCATATTTGATTAAAAATCAAGAAACAAATTCTTTTGCTTGTGATATCAATAATCAACTTTCTTGTTCATCAGTTTTCAATTTTGATTTCGCGTGGTTTTTCTGAATTCCATTTTCTTGAATTGCAATTGTGGCATACCTTGCAATAATTATTTTAACAATTTTGTGAATGAAAAAAATCATCAAAAATCATTTTAAAATTTTATTCTGGTTTTGAGTTTTATGATTGATTTTTAACTGATACATTATTTTACAAGAATATTTAAAAAATACATATTGTCTTTTATGTCTTATGTGTACAGCGATTTTAGCGATTATTACTTTTATTGCTTTCAAAAACATGAAAGAAAAAAAGATTACTATAATTTCTGCTTAAAAAATAAAAAAATCTTCAAAAAAAATTCCAATTTCTTGGAATTTTTTTTATTTTTCTATCTCTGCATCAATAATTTTTTCATCAATTTTATCATCGAGAAAAAATTTTTTCTTTATTTTTTCATTTTTACAAAAATTTTCTTCATAAAAAGTTTTTTTCTCTCATCAAAAAAATTTTTCTTTTATTGTGTAAAAAATTTTTTTTGCATAAAAAATTCAAACAAAAATTACAATTAAAAATAAAATAAATATTGTAAAATAAAATAAAAACCAGATTATCAAAATAAAAACCAATAATCCAGCCAAAATTTTTCCTAATTCGTTCATTTTATTTTAAATCATTAAGGTTTAATAAAGGCATTACAGAATCTGGCAAAACTCACCATTTAATACTTGGTGACAACTTATCGATCATCTGCAATTGAATAATTTCTTTATTTTCCTTTAAAGCTTGTCATTTTAACTTTATAGCCTCAGCCTCTGCTTGTGCTTCAATAATTTTTCTTTCTTTTATAATTAAAGCCTGTTGTTTTTCATATTCAGCTTTTTGAATTTTTTGCTGTGCAACTTGTTTTTCTTCAATTGCATTTAAATAAATTTTAGAAAATTCAATATTTCTCACTAAAACTCATTCTAGATTTATTTTTTTATCAGATAAATATTTTTTCATTTTATCAGAAATTTGCATTTGAGTTTTTTGCCTTGTTTCATTTTGGAATAAATCTTTTGAATCAAATCAGGTAATTACCTCTCTTGCGATAGAGCGAATTCATGGTCTAATTATTTTTTCCACATAATTCAATCAAATATTTTGGTAAACATTTGGTGCATTTATTTTTTCAAGGCTAAATTGAATTGTAATATCAACTCATACTTTTTGACCATCTTTTGTTAATGCAGAAATTGCATCATCTCAATATTGACTTCATTCACCAGATGTACTTGACATCGTGTAAGATTGCATTCTTGTAGTTAAAATTGTTGATTTTTGCCAAAAAGGTATTTTTAAATGAATTCATTCTCACAAAGGTTGCTCTAAAACTCACTTTCATCTATCAAAAATTACAGCAACTGAACCTGCTGGAACATTGACAATTCAATCAGCGACTATTGAAAATCATAAAATTCATAAAATAATTGGAATTATTGCAATTTTATTCATAATGTAGTTATTATTTTTATTAAAATTTTTTGTAATATCAGAAAATTTTTTTTCTCATTTAAAAAAATTTTCTTTAACTCACGTTTTTTTTCTAAAATTATTTTGTTGATTTAAAAAATCTTCAAATCATCAAAAATTTTTACTAATTTTAGTAAAGTTTTGTAATAAAAAAAATCAAGCAATTGGTAAAAAAAATAAAATTCCACTTCAAAAAATCATTAAAAGTGCAAAAAAAATTGCCACTCAAATTAAAATTTTTTGTTGTTTTTCCATTATTTTTTTATTTTTTCACAGGTTAATTTTTTATCACAAGTATCACATCATTTTACCCATTGCGGAATTTCTCAATTTTCTCATCAAATATTTTCAAAAACAACTCATCCGCAATTTAAACATTCCAAATTCTCAGAATACAAAGTCTCCAAAATCGACCCGCATTCTTCGCATTTGAAATATTTTATCATAAAAATTTTATAAATTTCACAATTCTAATTGCATCAAAACTTCTGGATTCTCAATTGCATACATAAACAACATTACAATTCACATTGTTAAAAGTATGAATAAAATAAAAATTAAAATATTCCAAAAAATTACCCATTTTTTTCAAATTGCATTTTCTTCAATAACAAGTGTTTGTGCAAGTAAATCATGAAAAGTTCTTTTTTTTGCATCCCATCAAGCCCAAGCATATCACAATCATAAAGGTAATGTTGACAAAATAGTTGCAAAACTTCTTCAAATTGCCTGTAAAAAAGTAAGTTTTCCAAAATCTTTATTTACAACCTTAACTCAAACAAGCATTTTTCAAGGAGTTTGTCAAAAATAATGATGAAAACATGCAAAATAAAAAAATCAAATTAAATCTAAAATTAATCAAACAATTATTCAACTGATAGATTGATAATTGTTATCAATTCAAAAATAATCTACTGCATAAACTATTGGAAATAATGCTATTAAAATTATCATCATATCAATAAAAAGCGCAATATGTCTTATCCAAAATCCTGCGAAGTTTTTAGTTTTTTCCATAAAAATTTTTTATTATTTATACTTTTTTTTATATCAATAAAAAAATATTTTTTTGCAAATATTTTTTTAAATTCTTTTTCAGATACAATAAATTTCAACCGACCTTGGTCTAACTGCTTTTGGTTTAAAAGTTTTCATTTTTGGGAAAATTTTTTTTGCTTCAAGCCAAAAATCATTAAAATCCTCTCATCTAAAAACTTTAAAAATCCCATGTCATCATGGTTTTAAATATTTTTTCATAACTTCAAGTGCTTCTAAATTTAATTCAACACTTGCATACTGATCAACATCCGGAATTCACATAGTTTTTGGTGCCATGTCTGACATTATGACATCAAAATTCATAAATCACTCGTTTTCTTTCAAAATTTTTCACACTTTATCCGAGAAAACATCACAAACATAAGTTGAAATTCACTCCAAAGGCTCAATTTCTTGCAAATCAAGTCAAACAAAAGTTCATCAAGGGCAATTATCTTTCGCAACTTGCAACCAGGATCACGGGCAAGCTCACAAATCTAAAACTTTTTGATTTTTTGTAAAAACTCTAAATTTTTCTTGAATTTCAAGTAATTTAAAGGCAGATCTGGCACGATAACCAGCCTCTTTTGCACGATAAAAAAACTTGTCATTTGGCGTAAATGCCGCAACAACTTTTCTTTTTCTTTGCCTTCAACTATTTCATTTTCTTGCCATAAAAAAATTTATTTTTCAGCAAAATTATAAAACATTTTTCACCAAAAAACTTCAATTTTCTGATTTATTTGCAGAACATCAAACCAAATCTTTTGAAATTTTTGATTTTACAATTTTATCTTTCCTCATCACATTTTGCAAATTTCAAACTTGATAAAGTGGCTCGATTCAGTCTGTATCAACTTCTTCAAGTGCTTGTGCATGCTCAAAAAAAGCAGATAATTCTTTTTCATATTTTAAAATTTCTTCCTCAGAAGGCTTTAATTTTGCAAGTTCTGCAATTTTTTTAACAATTTCAGTTGTAATTATTTTTGACATATTTTATTATTTTTTTTCTAATTTAATTAAAAAAATTTTTGTAATCAAGAAAAAAATTTTTTTAATGGTAAAAAAATTTTAATGTAATTATGGAAAAAAATTATTCACAAAAAAAATTTGAAGAAAAATTTCTCTTATTTAAAATAAATTTTTTTGAATTATTTAATATTAAAGATAAAAAAAATATTTTTAATTTTTTAAATTGGTTTAATGATAAAATCATCATAAATTTTAATAAAAATACACCTAATTTAAAATTAAAAAAATGAGAAATTTATTTTATAAATTTATGAATAAATATATGAAGTGAGTTAAATAAACAAAGACCTTG
The DNA here is from genome assembly GCA_021129445.1 of Candidatus Altimarinota bacterium. Lineage (GTDB taxonomy): Bacteria > Patescibacteriota > Gracilibacteria > JAJOLG01 > JAJOLG01. Next base: position 8,399 of record JAJOLG010000007.1, read on the forward strand.
TCTTATTTTCAGTGATTGGTTTTTTAATAATTGAAAAACAGTTGTTATTATTCCATTAAAATCGTATGAATGAAAAAAATACAATAAAAATATAAATATTTTTATAAAAAAAAGTAAAATTAATAATTTAAAAGAAAATTCAATGGCTGATTTATCTTGAATTAGACAAGTTTCAAAAAAGAGAATATGATTATTTATTTGAAATATTGAAGAATGAGATTTATTAAAAATAAATAAAAAATTAACAAAATTTTTATGACTAAAAAAACAAACAGTAAATTAAATTTACTGTTGTTTAATGAAATCTCTTAAACGAGTCCATGCAAGCTTAATTAGCTTAAGTATTAAAATACTAATCACAATTTTAAAAAAGTCAACAATATAATTATGGAAAAAAATTATTCACCAAAAAATTTCGAAAAAAATATCTCTAAAAAATGGGAGGAGAGAAAAATTTTTTCTTGCCCAAAAAAATTTGATTCAAAAAAATGAACTCATATCAACATAATGCCACCGCCAAATGCTAATTGAAACCTGCATCTTGGGCATGCATCTGGTGAAACAATTATGGATATCGCTTGAAGATATGCAAAAATGAATGGTAAAGATACTTTTTTATTGCCATGAAAAGACCATGCTGGGATTATGACACAGGTGATTTATGAGAAATTTTTAGCTGAAAAGTGAATTGATAAAGAAAAAATGTCGAGAGATGAACTTTTTGAATGATGTTATAAATTTTGTGAAGAAAATTCTGGAAAAATGAGAAATCAGGA
>JAJOLG010000053.1 GCA_021129445.1 Candidatus Altimarinota bacterium
TATTGTAATAAACTTGTTGAAAATTGAGAGTCTGTGATAATTACAGGGGATTTTAATGTTTGTCATCAGGAAATTGACATCGCAAGACCAAAAGAAAATCAAAATTCAATTTGATTTTTGCCAATTGAGAGAGCAAAAATTTGAGAGTTTCTGGATAATTGATATATTGATGTTTTTAGATTTAAAAATCCTGATTTAACTGATAAATATACCTGGTGGTCGTATCGTTGAGGTGCTAGATCTAGAAATGTTGGCTGGAGATTGGATTATTTTTTTGTTTCAAAAGATTTAATTTGAAAAGTTAAAAATGTTGATCATCTTGATCAACAAATGGGTTCCGACCATTGTCCAATTGTTTTGGAAATTGATTTATAAAAATTTTTTAATTTCTCCTAAATCAATTTTTTTTAACTCAATTATTTCAATTTTTTTCCAAACGTTCAGAAATTATTTCTCATAAAAGTGATTTTAATCATTCTTTATCGATTTCTTGTCATTCTCAAAAATTTATTCATCAAATTCTCGAAATTTTTCTTGCCTCTAAAATTTTTAACTCGGCCTCTTTTGGGTTTGCAGTGTGTTTAAAAAGTATTTCTCATGCAGGTCTTTCGATATGTAAATCTCAAAAATCAAAAATTGATGATAAAATTCAAGATAATTCAAAACTTATATCTTCAATTGATTCGTATTCCATTCTTGATGATGAACTTTTAAAAAATCAATCCCATTGATAATGAACAATTCAATAATCTGTTAAAGTCAATGTATCCAAATACCAATCGAAAAAATCATAAATTGCCATTACGGCAACAAATAAAAATCAAAATACTATATAAGAATAGTATTGAGGATAAAGCCAAACTAAAAATCCTGGAATAAAAATTCATAAAATTGACCACTTAAAAACTGGTCAGACAAAGTCAATCCAATGTTTATGGACAATATGAATAACTTCCTCGTCTTCATCAAGTTGCCTTTTTAGGAAAAAACTTTCTAATTTATTCATTTTTTAAATTTTTTTAGATTTTTGAAAATTTTTTATTTTATGCAAGGTTTTTTAAACATTTTTTTAAATCATCAGAAATTTTTAACTTGAATTTTATTTTTTTTCAAGTTGTTGGGTGTGTAATTTCAAAAAAATACGAGTGTAAAAAATGTCTTTTTAATCAAATTTCTTTTTGAAAAATTTTGTTAAATTTAAAATCTCAATATATTTGATCCATTATAAGCGGTGTTCATTTTGACTTCATATGGACACGAATTTGATGCATTCTTCAAGTTTTTATATTTAAATCCATCAATGAAAATTTTTCAATTTTATCTCAAATTTTTTTGGAAAATGTTTTTATAATTTTAAAATTTGTTTGGCTAATTAATGCATTTTTATCTCACTTTTTTGCCAAAATAACTTTGTCTCAATTTTTTCAATCAGTTCTTTTTACAAGGCAAATAATTTTTCAAGATTTTTCTCTAATTTCTCATTTTATCAATGCAAAATATTTTTTTTCAACTTTTCTTTTTTTTATCATTTCATTGATTTTTCTCAAAGTTTCAGATTTTTTTGCAAATAATAAAACTCATGAGGTATCAGCATCAAGACGATGAGCAAGCTGAATAAAATTGTCTCATCAGGGATTTTTTTTCTCCAAATAATATTTTGCAAAACAAATCATCGTTTTTCATTCCGGGTGATTGCTTCACGGATGAACCGCAATTCATGCGGGTTTGTCTGCTACTAAAATTTCTTCATCTTCAAAAATAATTTTAAAATTTTCTTGAAAATTTTTTTCTGAAACAAAATTTTTTTTATTTTTATCCAAAATTTTTCAAGTTTTTTCTAAAAATTTTTTATTTTTTTCAAAATTTTTTTCCATTTCTCATCAAATAAAAATCGAAATTTCATCTCATTTTTTTGCAATTTCATCTTGTTTTACTCGTTTTCAATTGATTTTTACATCCTTTTGCCTGAAAATTTTTTGGATATCTCAAAGTTGCAATTCTTTAAAATTGTCTTTTATGATTTTAAAAATCTTTCTTCAATTATCTTTTTCGGTGATTGTAAAAGTTTTTTTCATTGTTTTTCTTTTATTGAAAAAAAATTTTTGATTTGTGCAAAATTTTTTTTAAAAATTTAAAAAAATCTAAAAATATGATAGACACACATTGCCATCTTTATCGGAAAAACATGCCAAAAATTGAAGAAACTTTGGCAAATGCAGAAAAAGTTTGAGTTAAAAAATTTGTAAATGTTTGAACAGATATTTCAACTACTAAAAAAGCCTTTGAGCAAGCGAAAAAGTTCGATAAGATTTTTTTCACAGCTTGAATTCATCCGGTTGATTCAAATTCTTGCGAAATAGATTGGCAGGAATTTGAAAATTTTTTGAAAGAAAAAAAATGTTTAGCGGTTGGAGAGTGCGGTTTTGACTTTTATCATCAGCCTTTTGATGAGAAAATTCAGGATGAGGTCTTTTTAAAACAAAAAGAATTGGCAAAAAAATATGATTTACCGTTAGTAATTCACAATAGAAATGCTTGAATGAAGATTTTTGATTTTCTTGAAAAATGAGATAAATTTGTAATTCATTGTTTTTCTGAAAATGCAGAATTTGCAAAAAAAGTTGTGGAATTTGATTGAATGATTTCAGTTTGAGGAATTTTAACTTATCCAAAAGCTTATGAATTACGAGAAATTATAAAAAATTTTCCGCTTGAAAAAATTATGCTTGAAACAGATGCGCCATTTTTGGCACCACAAAAATTTCGTTGAAAACCTAATCAGTCTGCATTTATGAAGGAAGTTTTGATAAAAATTTCTGAGTTGAAAAATATGAATATCCTGGAATTGGAAGAAATTTTAGATGAAAATTCAGAAAAATTTTTTGGATTTGAAAATAAATAAAAAATTTGAGTAAAAATAAATTTTTTACAGGCATAAAAATTTTTTTTAATAATTTTTTTCAAGCAAAAATTGTTTGAAAAAATATTTTTAAGCATTGAAAATTTTGAGAAAAAATTTTTTTAGAAAAAGTTAAATTTTTTATAAATATTTTGATTTTTGCTTTGTTTATCTTAATTTTGTGGAATCCAAGTTTTTGAATTTCTGAACAAGATAAAAAAAATATTTCCTACGAAATTGTATTTTGACTTGACAATTCTTTATCGATGTTGTCTTTAGACTGAAAAGAAAAAGGAAGGTTTGATAGAGCAAAAGATAAAATTTTAGAAATTGTTAATTGAATAAATTGAGAATTTTGACTATTAAAATTTGCTTGAAATAGCTATGTTTCTATACCTTTTACTTTTGATAAAAATAGTTTTTCAATAATTTTAAAAAAAATTGATATTGAAAAAGGTGCAAGAAAATGAACAGATTTCGCATCAATAAAAGAAAATTTGAATAAAATTTTTAATTTAAAAAAAGATAAGGATAAAATTTTAATTTTACTTTCAGATTGAGAAAATTTGGAAGGGGATTTTGTGGATTTGGAGTTTTTTAAAAAGAATAAAATTCATGTTTTAACAATTTGATTTTGAAATGAAAATTGATCAAAAATTTTTTTGTGAAAAAATAAAAATTGAGAAAGTATTTTTAAAAAATATGATTGAGAAGAGGTTTTGTCAAAGCTTAATAAAAAATTTTTAGAAAATTTATCAAAAGACACTTGATGAAAATATTTTTCCGAATATGATAATTTTGAGAAAATTTTTACTTTTATTCAGAAAAATTTTGAGAAAAAAATAATTTTGGAAAAAGAAATTCAGGAAAAAAAATATTTTCAATTATTTGCTTTTTTGGCTTTTTTGTTGATAATTATTGAAATTTATTTGGAAAGAATTTTTAAAATATTAAAAAAAAATAAAAAAAATATTTTTAAATAAAAAAAAATTTGTTTTAATGATAAAAAAAAATATTTTCATATAAAAATAAAAAAAATATAAAAATGAATAAATTTCAAGAAAAAATAAAGGATAAAATTCATGATTTTTTATCTTCAAATATTTCTGCAATAATGTTTTCGTTATTGTGATTATTTATATTAAATTTAATAATTTTCTGAGTTTTATATAAAATTTGAAAACCTGAATTACCAATTTATTCAATAGTTTTAATACAATTTTTGGTTTCAATTATAGTTTTTTGAATTTATATTTTTTTTGTTTGACTGCCTTTACAGAATATTTTAAGAGAGATTCAACATCTTGTTGACTGAAAAGAATTTAATAAAATTGAATTTAGAAGAAATGATGAAATTTGAAAAATTTCTCATTTTATAAATCAAGTTGTAAAAAGGGTTTGAGATTTAGCTGATGAGCTACATGAATGAAAAAGGGTGAAATGAGAAGTTGATACAGCATCGCAGATTCAAGCATCTACAATGCCGACAAAAGCACCTGATTGAATTATTTGACTTGATATAATTGCACAAAGTAAGTCTTCATCAGAAATTTGATGAGATTGTTATGATGTTATTCAGCAATGAACAAACACTTTGATTTATCTTTGAGATGTAACTTGACATTGAGTTCCGGCAGCTCTTGTGATGATGATGGCAAATGTTTCAATTAAAACTCTTGCAGATTGAAATCTGAATTCAGTTGATATTTATAAAAAAACCAATGATTTGCTTTTTGAAAAAATTAAAACAAATCATTTTATGTCTTCTGTAATGTTAAGGTGGGATAATGAAAGACAAAAAATGTATCGGACTTGAGCATGACATGAGACAATTATTCATTATTCAAAAGAAACTTGAAAAGCTACAAATATTAAAACTTGATGAATTGCAATTAAAATGGTTAAAAATATTTGAAATATTTTACAAGAAAAAGAAATTGATTTTAAGGAATGAGATGTTTTAATTTTATATTCTGATTGAATTACAGAAGCTAAAAATGAAAAATGAGAAATGTATAAATTAGAACATTTTACGGAGATTATTGAGAAAAATTGAGAAAATGCATCAAGTGTAATTTTTGATAATTTTACAAGAGATTATTCAAAATTTGTCTGAACCATGCCACAAGAGGATGATGTAACTTTTATTTTAATAAAAAATATTTGACAATATTGATGAAAACCTTTTATTAAAATTTGATCATCAAAAGATAATGATCAGTGAATCTCATCAACAAAATGGAGTTGGTAATATGTGAGTTGTTGATGTTTTAAAATCAAGAAGGGCAATTCATAATTATATTCCAAATAAAAAAATTCCAAGAGAAGATTTTGAAAAAATTTTTGATACAGTAAGGTATACTCCGTCTTGATACAACGCTCAACCTTGGGAGTTTGTTGTAATCGAAGATGAGGAAAAAAAGAAGGAGTTGCAAAAAATTGCATTTAATCAATCACATGTTTCACAAGCATCTGCAGTGATTTGTGTTTTAGGTGATGTAAATATTTGAAGAAATGCGGAAAAGATTTTAAAAGAGTGGGTTGAATATTGATATTGCAAAGAAGAAAAAGTACTGGCTTATAGAAATGCTTTTACAAAAAAAAGATCAGAGCAAAGACTTCGTGAAATGGCAATTCGTAATGTTTCTTTGGCCTGTATGAATATTTTACTTGTTGCAAAAGAATTATGATTTGCGACTTGTCCAATGCTTTGATTTAACCAACCTTCTTTATCTGATTTTCTGGAATTACCAAAAGAAATTATTCCAATTATGATGATTACTATTTGATATGAAAATACCTGAAAGGAAAGAAAAAAATTGCCTTTAAAAAGTTTAGATGAAATTTTGCATTTTGAAAAATTTGAAAAGTATAAAAATAAAACCGCTTTTTAGCGGTTTTATTTTATTTTTTTATTGTTGTAGAAATATATTTTAATTACTTGAAATCGAATTATTTTCATTTCAATTCTTATCAATAACTGCTCATATTCAAAGTGTAAATGAATTAGATTCTGCTCAATAAATATCAATTTGATTTTGTGTAATATCAAAATCTGTAATTGTTCAATTTGTGGTTAGAAGTTCTAAAAAGTTTTTATTTGGATTTTCCATTATATTTTCATCAAAAAATATTTTTAAAATTTTATTTGTTGCATCGTAAGTTTTACTTATAAATTGTGGTTTTTTATTGTCGATTAAAATTTCTCATCAGATTGTATCTCAAACGACTAAGTTTTTATCATTAATTCTTCAATCTAAATCAGAGATTAAATTATCATCAATAATTATTCTTCAAAAATCAACTTTAAATAAATTGTTAAAAGTTAAAACTAATTCATTTTGATGTATTTGAAATTGTAGATTTTGTGGTGTAAATTTTGTCAAAGTGTTGTAATCTGAATAAAAAGTTATTCAATCTTTCAATGCAAAATCATAATATTTTCAATTTTTAATATCTTTGTCAAAATAAATTGTAATTCAGGTTCAGCTTTCATTAATTTTATAATTTGCATTTATTCAAGGTTGTTTAGTTAAAACTGGGTAATTTACAGTATTATTTTCCAAATTGGCTTCATTTACAACTTCTCATAATTTTAAATATTGTGTAGTTCATTGGAATTTATATCTCCGTCAGTATGGACATGTTGGTTTTGAAGTTATATTGTCAATTGCAATATCTATATTTTGATTATCATTATCTAAAACATAATAATTTAAATAAGTTTTACCATCTTTTTGCAAAATTCAGTTGTTTATTATATCATTAGATGGTGAAAATGATAAAGTTGGTTCAACTTGTCTTCATGTTTCTCAATCGTAAATTATATTTTCTTCACTTGTATTAAATAAATCTGCTTTAAAGTTTTCTGAATTTTGTGAGTAAAAAATTGTAAAAACAAAAATGAAAGAAAACATTAAAGCGAAAACAAAGTCTTTTTTTGTAATTTTTTTATACATTTTTTGTTCAAATTCTTGCCTTTTTTGTTTAAAATCAATATTTTGATTTTTTATCTGCTGTTGATTGTTTTTATCGTTATGCATATATTTTTTTTAAAAAAATTAAATCAAAATATTTTATATAAAAAAAAATATTTTTTATAAATTTTATCTTGTAAAAAACAAAATTTATTATTTTTTTATAATTCTAATTTTTTAATATAATTTTCTCAATCTATCATTGCCTTTGCTTCTTCTAAAAGTGCAATATTTATTCAATAATTCATTTTCATTGGTCACAAAATTCAAATAATTCATTGAAATCAAAATGAATTATATTTTATTGCAAGCATTGAACAAGATTCAAATTGTGGGAAAATATTTTCATCTCATATAAAAGTTTTTACTTCGATTTCTGAAATTTTTACATCGTTCAATTTTCAAATCAATCATCATTCAAAAACCTCGATTACTGATGATAATTCCTCGATGTCTTGCAAAGAATTTGTTCTCAAAAAATTTCATAATCACAAAAAAATATTTTTTTCATTTTTTGGAATTGTTGCAAAAGCAATATTTTTTGTAAGCGATGACAAAATTTTTATTGATTCTGAAACTTTTTCTTTTGCCTTTTTTAAGGCAAAAATTTTTCTTGCTTCTTCAAATTGTTTTTTCGCAATTTCGCGATTTTTTTTCAAATTTCAGAAGTTTTCATTGCTTAATTCCAAATATTTTTTATAAGCTTTTTCTGTTGGAATCCTTCATCCCGAGGTGTAAGGCGAAATCAAAAGACCTTCTTTTTCAAGAGAATTCATCTCTTTTCTGATTGTTGCAGAGCTTACAGAAAATTCCTCAGATAAAACTGATGATCAAACTGGTGATCAAATTTTTATGTAGTTCTCAATAATTCTCAATAAAATATTTTTTTTTCTCTCTTGCATTTTTTATTAAAAAATTTTTTTTAATTATTTTAATTTTTTTTTATTGTGTCAAAAAATTTTTTTGACTAATAAAATATTTTTTTTATTTTTTTTGAAAAAAATAAGTGTTATGAGTGAAATAAAAACAATTAGGCATAGTTGAGCACATCTTTTAGCAATGGCAGTTTTGGATATGTTTCCAGATGCAAAATTTTGAACTTGACCAGATACGAAAGATGGGTTTTATTATGATTTTTTGCTTCCAAGAGCGCTTTCGCCAGAAGATTTAAAAATCCTTGAAAAGAAGATGAAAAATTTTTCTCAGCAGGCTTTTAAATATGAGCAATTTGATATGGAAATTAATGAAGCAATACAGTTTTTGAAAGAGAAGAATCAAGATTTTAAAGTTGAAATTGCAGAAGATTTAAAAAAATCATGAGAAACAAAATTATCATTTTATAAATTGTGAAATTTTGTAGATATGTGTTCTTGACCACATGTTGAGCATACTTGAAAAGTAAAACATTTCAAATTGACAAATATTTCATGAGCATATTTTAGATGAGATTCAGAAAAACCAATGCTACAAAGGGTTTATTGAGTTTGTTTTGAGACAAAAGAGGATTTGCAAAATTATGAAAAAATGCTTGTTGAAGCCAAAAAAAGAGACCATAGAGTTTTATGAAAAAAAATGTGATTATTTACTTTTTCTGAAAAAGTTTGAGCTTGATTACCACTTTTTACCGTAAAATGAACAAAAATTAGAAATGCAATTGTTAGGGAAATTCAGGCTTTGCAGAGAAAATATTGATATTGAGAATCTGATGTTTCAATTCCTCATATTACAAAAAAAGATTTATATGAAGCAAGTGGGCATTGGGCAAAGTATAAAGACGATTTATTTCATGTACAATGAAAATCCGATACAGAATTTGTAATGAAACCAATGAATTGTCCGCACCATACTCAAATTTTTGCTTGTGAACCAAGGTCTTACAGAGATTTACCAGTTAGAATGACAGAGGTCACAACTTGTTATCGTGATGAATTAGCATGAGAATTATCTTGAATTTCAAGGGTTCGCTCGCTTACTCAGGATGATTGACATATTTTTTGTACAGTTTGACAAATTAAAGAAGAAGCTTGAAAAATCGTAAATATTATCAAAGATTTTTATACAAAGTTGGAAATGTTTGATGAGAAAAATTATTGGGTTTCGCTTTCTGTTCGTGATTCAAAAACTCCAGAAAAATATTTATGAGATTCAGAAAAATGGGATAAGGCAGAGCAATTTTTAAAAGAAGTTGCTGATGAAAATAATTTAAATTATGAAAGAATTGAGTGAGAAGCTGCATTTTAT
>JAJOLG010000073.1 GCA_021129445.1 Candidatus Altimarinota bacterium
ATTTTTGACAAACAAAAAAAATATTTCAAATAAGATTGAAATATTTTTTATTTTCTAAAAAAATTTTTTTAAACTTCAAAATATTTTTCAATATCAGAAATTTTTATTTCTCAAATTCAAGCCTTGTGAAATTGCAGTGTTCAGGACAAAATTGCAATTTCAATCGCTTTTTCAATATTGTATCATTTTGATAAAAATGCACAAAGTGTTGCCATTGTTTGGTCTCAACATCAAGTTTCATCATGAAATTCAGAATCTTCAACTTCTGGAATTTTGAAATGTTTTTTTGTTTTTTCTGAAAAAAAATATGCTCAATTTATTCAAGCCGTAATCAAAACATTTTTTACTCATTTTTCAAAAAATATTTTTGCAGATTTTTCTGCACTTTCAAAATCTTTTATTTCAATTTCTGTAAACATTTTTGCCTCATGTTCATTTGGTTTTATCAAAAAAATTTCCCTCTCAAAAAGCTCTGAATAATCAAAATTTTCTTCCATTCATCACGGATCAAAAATATTTTTTAATCAAAATTTTTTTGCTTTATCCATCGAGTGCAAAACTGTTTTAAACGGCATTTCCAAAGAATATGCCACTGCTCATCAATTGTTTCAAGCTATTTCAAAAATTTCCTCAGCATCATCAATATCCTTTTCGCAAAAATCTTCATTTATTCACGGAATTGAATAAATTTGATTATTTCAATCTTTATCAACTGGAATAAGTGCAATTCAAGGCATTTTTCAGGTTTCTTCAAAATCCAAAATTTTAATAAAATCTGTATTTACACCATTTTTTTCAAGCGACTCAACCGGCTTTTTCCAAAGTCAAAATTCATCTTTTGAAGTTTTTCAAATCATCGCAACTTCATTTTCTCAAAGCAAAAGCGATGCCATTGATGCAATATTTCTTGATTTTCATCAAGGTCAAATTTTACAAACTCATCACATTGCAAGTTCTCATTTTCAAACAATTTTTGGAACTCAAATTCAGACAATATCTGTATTTAATCCTCATGGGACGATTAGTTTTATTTTATTTTTCATTTTTTTATTTTTTTTATTTTAAAATCCTAAAAATGCAACCACAGTAGAAAAACTAGTCAAAGTTGCAATAGCTCAAAGCACAACTCAAATAGCATTCGGAACAACCATTGGCCAATCTTTTACAGGTCTAAAAAATCAGTAAATTGTCCAGGCTAAACAGTTCACAGTTGTCACTGCTGGTAAAATCACAGACCCAGTTTGTCATTCCAAATTAAGTCTAATTAAATCAATGTAAGATACAAACATCGCTGTTCACATAAAAGATGCAAACCATCAAACCGTTTTATTCATTTTTTCAGTCATAATATTTTTTATTTATTTTTATTTTTTTAAATTAATTCAAATCAGTTCACTTTATAACCCTTTCATCAGCAAACTCAGGCTGAGGCATTTCACGAAGTGCTAAAACCATTTTTTCAACCAAAGTTTTTGGATCAGATTCAAAAATAATTCTGTTTGTCACTTCTCTATTACATATTTTTAAAATTTCTGGTAAATTATCAGCAACTCATCAAGTTCAAGTTAAAACTCAAACAAGTTTTTGCTCATCATAAGCCACAACAAATTCATTTAAAGTCCCAACTCATCATCAAACTAAACAAATTGCATCACTTGAACGAATATTTGTCACATCTCTTCACATCAATCATTGTCAAGTATACAAAATAATATCGTATTCAGAACTTGGTGATTTATATATTTCAATATGCTCTTGCTCAGAAAAGGCTGGTGAAATTCACACCACAAATCATCAATTTTCTTTTGCTCAAATCGCTGCCTCGTTTGGCAAACCTGGACAAGCTCAATTTACCAAAATACAATCCAATTTTGCAATCCATTTTCATAATTCTTGTGATTTTAAAATTCACTCATTTCTTCAAGTTGTAGGTCATTGTGCCGATCACATTACTCAAATTTTTGTTTTTTGTCTCATAATTTTTTATTAGTTTTTTAATTTTTATTTTTCTGTTGATTCAAACAAATCAACAACTTTTCAGTCTAAAATTTTTCAATCGTACTCAAATTCGTGAATTACACCTCATTTTCACATAGTTGCTTCAAAATAAAAATGCACATAAATTCAAACCTGAGTCACTCTTTCATCTAAAATTTCTCAAAATTTTGGAAATTTAATTCAATAAATTTTTTCTAAATCCTCTATTTTTTCATCATTTCACGATTTAATTTTTTCTAAAAAATCTGCCAAGCTTAAAAAATTTTTTTCATCTCAAAAATTTTTTTCCTGCTCATCAGAAAAATTTTCCAAAAAAATTTTTGCTGAAATATCTTTAATATCAGAAAAATTTGTTTTTACAGAAAAAATTCACACTAAAAAAACAAAAAGTATCAAAAAAAATTGAATTCTTTTTTTTAAAATATTTTTTTTATGTCAAAAAAATTTTTCTGATATTTTTTTTAAAATTTTTTCCATTTTTGTTTTTATTTTTATTTTTAAATCAAAGTATTATACCCAAAAAAAAATACTTTTCAGAGAAAAGTATTTTACAAATTTTTCAAAAATGGTTTTTTTAATTTTTTACAACAACTCCGACTTAATAATCAACCTCCTCAAAGTAGTTCAAACTGGTGTACAAGTCATCAAAGTCGACATTTTTTTTCATTTTTCCTGTTTTAAAACTGAAACATTATCTGGTTTTACAACAAATTTTTCAATCACTCTGTAATGATATTTTTTCTGATTTTGAAAAACATAATAATCATCTCAAACATCTAAATATCACAATTTTGCAAAAATACTTTTATATTTTCACGGATCCCACGGATGATATGAAGAATGCCCTGTAATAAACAAATTTCACTCCTCGCCCGCTTTTGCTGTTCATGGATAATGTACAACTCATTTTTGCAACTCTTTTTGCACAGCGTCTTCAAAATCAGACCACCTATCAACTTCAAGCGAATCTGTTCACATTTCCATAATCGGTGCATTTACTCACAATTTTGGCAAAATAATCCTAAAATCAATCGGTGAAACTGCAATGTCCAACACAGGATACTCTTTTTTCACCAATTTTTTTGCTCATTTTGGAATAAATAATTTTTGTTTTTTTACCACTTCATCGATTGATTTGTTTATCTTATTCTCCTCTTGTAAAATTTGTTTTGAAAATAATTTTTGTGAAACAAAACTTGAAAGTGCAGAAAAATTTAAAATTGTAAAAATTACAATAAAAATTCATCAAGTTAATAACAGCAAGCCAAACAAATCTTTTATTTTATCCAAAATTTTTCTTTTATTTTTTTAATAATCAAAATATTTTACGAAAAAATTTTTTTTTTGCATTAAAAATTTTTTGACAAAATATTTTTAAATTTTTTTTTGTATTTGAAATTTTTCAAAATGATAAAAATTTTTTTGATTTATGAAAAAAAATTTTTTTACTTTTAAAGTATAAATTTTTTGTACAAAAACCAAAAAATTTTAACAAAAATAAAAAATATTTAAATGAAAAAATTCGTAATTTACATAGATTTTAACGAAACAATTGACACACTTCTCGAAAAAATTCGTGCATCTTTGGAGTTTAAAAACAAGGTTTATATTTTCATTCCAGAGGAATCAAAAATTTTTGACAACAAAAATTCTTTGGAGATTTTTTATGAAGAAGTTAAAAAATTAAAAAAAGAAATAATTTTAGTTTCAAAAAATTTAAAAATTTTCCAAGAAGCGACAAAATTAAAAATTTCTGTTCAGAATATTTTAGATGAAAATTTAAAATTTTGAGAAAATATTGTTAAAATCAAAAAAGTTCAAAAAAAATGAAATGAGGAAATTTTTTATTCTTTCAATAATTTAAAAGAAAAACTTGAACAAAATTGAATTACAATTTTTTTTGAAGACAAAAAAGAAAAAATTTTAGAATCTTACAAAATCAACAAAAAAATCTCAATTTGATTGATTTTTTGAAGTTTTTCTCTGATTTTTGCAATTTTAATTTTGATAATTCCAAATTCAAAAGTTTACATAAAACCAAATTCAAAAGAGATAAAATACACATGAAACTTCATTTTTTGAGAAGAAAAAACGAATGCAAAAAATATCGCAGATGACAGCAAAAGTTTTATTTGATACAAAAATATCAAAAAATTTTACGAAAAATGATTTGAAATTCAGTCAAACTGAAAGGTTTTTGAGTGAAATTATTCAAAATGAATAATTGAAATTGAGAATGCTTTTTGAGAAGATTTGGCGATAAAATGAGGTTCAACATTAAAAACAAAAAACTGACTTTTGTTTAAAACAATGTATTATGTCAATATTCCAAAAGCAAAAAAAATAAAAAACAAGGATTGAAAAATTATTTTAAAAAATTGAAAAGCAAAAGTGAAAATTATCGCAAAAGATTTTGATATTTTTAATGAAGTTATTTGAGAAAGATGAAATGTGAAAAAATGAACCATTTTTGAAATACCGGCACTTTCCGCATTTTTGTCAAAAATGCTTACTTTTACGGCTAGTCAAGATTTTCAATGATGAACAACAAAATGGAGAAAACTTGTCACAGAGGACGATATAGAAGTTTGAAAAAAAATTATTAGAAATAAAATTTTGGAAATTGCAAGACAAGATATTTTGAAAGAATTAAATGAGGAAAATTTAAAAAATTGAACCGATTTAAGAATTTTTCCAGCAAAAGATTTTTTTAATGTTCAAATATTGGACATTAAAATTCCAGAAAATATTATTTGACAAAAACTAAATAAATTCACAATTACTTGAAGTTTTTTGATAAATTCAATAATTTATGATAACAAAAAACTTTACAAAAAATTAGAAAACTGAATCCGTTGAGCAGTTCATCCAAAAATGGTTTTAAGTTTTATTGATGCGAAAAATTTCAATTTAAGAGTTTTTGAAGTTGATGAAAAATCAAATCAAATCAAAACGACAATTGCGATTTCTTGAAGGGAAGATTACGATTTATTTTGAAAAACAGATTATTGAAAAAGATTTTTAAAAGAAATAAAAGAAAAAATCAAAAACCTTGATAAAAAAACTGCACTTGAATATTTAAGAAATTTTAATGAAGTTTGAGCTGTAAAAATCAAGATTTGGCCACCTTTTTTAGATAAATTACCGAAATTTGAAGATGGGATTGAGATTTTGGAGATGAAATAATTTTTATAAATACTTGATTTTTCTACTAGTTTAATAGTATAAAATTAGATAATAAAAAAATATGAACACTTTAACAATTAATATTCCTGATATTTTAAAAACAAAAGTTCAAGAAAAAGCTAAAAGTAGACAACTGAAAAAATATATTAAAAAATTTCCAAATTTAAAATCAGACTTATTTTAAATTTAAATAAATTTTTAAAACAAGCATCAAACGAATTAAATGCAAAATAAAACCTCAATAACCTGAAAAAAATGGCAACTTTTATCAGAAAAATTCTCAAAAAATTTCGAAAATTTTTCTGATTTTTTTCTTTATTCAAGAAAAATTTCTGATAAAGAAAAATTTTTTAATTGAAAATATCCAGAAGATTTGAGAGACTGAAAAAATTTGAAGGATATTGAAAAATGAGTTAAAAGAGTTGTTTTTGCAATTGAAAAACAAGAAAGAATAATTATTTTTTGAGACTACGATTGCGACTGAATCCCATGAACTACAATGCTTTTCGATGCTTTAAAAAATTTATGAGCACAAGTTTCTTACAGAATTCCAAATCGTGAAAAGGATGGATATTGATTAAAAAACTACTTTTTCGATGAATTCAAAGAAAAAAATGTGAAACTTGTAATCACAGTTGACAACTGAATTTCTTCGATAAATGAAGCAGAATATGCAAAAAAACTTGGAATTGATTTGATAATTACAGATCATCACGAAGTGCAAAATTGAGAAATTCCAAAATGTATCGCTGTAATAAATCCCCAAAGACCTGATTGTAATTATGGTTTTTGATGAATTTGTTGAGCTGTTGTGGCCTGGAAATTTGCGATTGAAATTTGAAAAAAAATAAAATGAGAAGAATGGGCAAATAAAAATATTCGTGATAAACATATTGAACTTGCGGGATTATCAACAGTTGCTGATATTATGCCACTTGTGGATGAAAACAGAATTATTGTTAAAGAAGCATTGGAAAAAATAAAAAATACTAAAAATCCTTGAATTCAAGCCATTTTAAAAGAAATGAAATTTAAGCCTGAATTAGATTTAGATTCAAGTTTTTTTGGATTTAAACTTTGACCAAGAATAAATGCAACTTGAAGAATGCATGAATGAATTTTTTGAGTTCAACTTTTATTGTGAAAAACTGAATTTGCACCTTTTATTGAAAAATTAAACACAGAAAGAAAAAAAATTGTTTCATGAATTTTAAAAAAAGTTTCAGAAGATTTGACAAAAAAAGCAGAATCTGAATGAAAAATCAATGAATTAATTATTTTACATAACTCAAATTGGAAATCGTGAATAATCTGACTTATTGCCTGAAAAATCACAGAAAACTTAAATCTACCATCAATAGTTTTGCAGGACAAATGAGATTTTTTGGTTGCCTCCTGCCGTGCCCCGGAATGATTTAATATTTTCGAATTACTATCAAATTTTAAGGATTTATTTGAACATTTTTGAGGCCACGAACAGGCTTGCTGATTTTCAATCAAAAAAGAAAATTTTGAAAAATTCGAAAAAAAAGCAAAAATTTTATGAAAAGAATTTTTAAAAAAATCCCCTCTTGAAAATTTTTTAATCGCAGATTTTGAATTATCAGAGAAATTTTTAAACTTAAATTTTCTTGATGAAATAAAAAAATTAGAGCCATTTTGAAAATGAAACGAATCACCAAAATTTTTAATAAAAAATATTTTACCAGAATATTTTTTAGTCTGAAAAGAAAAAAATCACATGCAATTAAAATTTTTTTGAAACCGTGCAATTTTTTTTCAATGATGAAAATTTTTTGAAAAATTAAATTGAAAAAAATGTGATATAATTTTCACACTTGCAGAAAATTTTTTTAATTGAAAAAGGCAGTTAAATATTATGATTGAAGATATTTCTATTTAAAAAATTTTGCCATTGTAAAAAAATTTTTATATTTTAAATTAAAAAGAAAAAATCAAATATGCAAAAGAAAAAATTCAAACTAAAATCAAAATTCAAGCCGTCGTGAGACCAACCAAAAGCAATAAAAACCTTGGTTGAATGAATAAAAAACTGAGAAAAAGAACAAGTTTTACTTTGAGCAACATGAACTTGAAAAACTTTCACAATAGCAAATGTCATTCAGGCAACTCAAAAAACAACAATTATTTTTGCTCACAATAAAACCCTTGCAGCGCAACTTGCTGCGGAAATGAAAGAGTTTTTTCCAGATAATGCAGTTTGTTATTATATTTCTTATTATGATTATTATCAACCTGAGGCATATATACCAAAAAGTGACACTTTTATCGAGAAAACTACCCAAATAAATGAAGAAATTGCAAAATATCGTCATTTTGCAACTCAAAATTTAATTGAAAGAAACGATGTGATAATTATCGCATCAGTTTCTGCAATTTATTGACTTTGAGACCCGGAAGATTATAAAAAATTAGCAATAAACCTAAAAGTTTGAGATGAAATAAATAGAAATGATTTTTTGAGAAAATTGACTGATATTCAATTTACAAGAAATTTTTGAAGTTTTAAACAAGGGCAATTCAATGTTTTATGAGACATTGTAGAAGTCTTTCCGCCAGCATGAGACGATATAATTCGTATCGAATTTTTTTGAGATGAAATTGAAAAAATTTCGAGAGTTGACCATTTAATTTGAGATACAATTGAAGAAGTAGATTTTTTTAGAATTTACCCAGCAAAACACAATGTAACATTGAAAGAAAAAATAAAAGAAGCAATTCCAAATATTATTGAAGAAATGAAAACACAAGAAAAATTTTTCCTTGACAGATGAGATGCTTTGGCAGCAGAAAGAATTGTGGTTAGAACCAGTTATGATATTGAAATGCTGAGGGAAACTTGATATTGTAATTGAGTTGAAAATTATGTAAAACACTTAAATTTTCATGAATGACAAAAAAAAGTTCCAACACTTTTAGATTTTTTACCAGAGGATTTTTTACTAATAATTGATGAATCTCACATTACGGTTCCACAAATTTGAGCAATGTACGAATGAAATAAATCAAGAAAACAAAGTTTGATAAATTATGGTTTTAGACTTCCATCGTCAGAAGAAAATCGCCCATTGATGTTTTCTGAATTTGAAGAATACATGAAAAATACAATTTTCGTTTCTGCAACACCTTGAAAATATGAATACAGAAATTGAGATGAAAACACAAGAGTTGCACAGCAAATTATTCGTCCAACTTGACTCTTAGATCCAAAAATAACTGTAAAAAAGAAGGATAAAATGGTTGAAGATGTTTGCGACGAAATTCGTAAAGTTATTGCAAAATGAGAAAGAGCGCTTGTGACAACTGTCACAAAAAAATCTGCCGAAGAAATTTCAAATCACTTTTTATCCCAATGAATTAAAGCAAATTATCTACATTCTGAAATAGATACAATGGAAAGAATTGAGATTTTAAGAGATTTAAGATTGTGAAAAATTGATGTAATTGTTTGAATAAATCTTTTAAGAGAATGACTTGATCTTCCAGAGGTTTCATTAATTTCAATTTTGGATGCTGATAAAAGATGATTTTTAAGATCAAAAGATGCACTTATTCAAATAATTTGAAGAGCTGCAAGAAATGTAAATTGAAGAGTGATAATGTATTGAGATGAAATCACAGAAGTAATGGAATATGCAATAAATGAAACAAACAGAAGAAGGTCCATTCAAGAAGAATACAACAAAAAACACTGAATCACTC
>JAJOLG010000056.1 GCA_021129445.1 Candidatus Altimarinota bacterium
ATAAATATTATCAGATTTCATATTGCGAATAATTTTCCGTTAAAAATACATCATTGATTGTGATAGTCATTTTAAATAAATTATTTTTCAAAAAATAAAAAATTTTCTAATTATAGCAAGAATTTTTTATTTTAAATTATTCTTTTTCCACTCCTCAATTTTTTTATGATGCCCAGAAAATAAAACTTCTGGAACACTTAATCACTCAAAAACCTCAGGTTTTGTGTAAAGCGGATATTCTTTTTTTCAATCAAAAGCATCAGAAAAACTTTCTTCCAAATGCGATTTTTCTTTTCAAATAACGCCTGGTAAAATCCTTGAAATTCAATCAATCAAAATCATTGCAGGAATTTCTCAACCTGTCAAAACATATTCTCAAATACAAATTTCCTCATCAACAAGTGCATCAATAACCCTTTGATCAATTCATTCGTATCTTCAAGCCAAAATTATAAATTCAGTATCTTCATAATTCGCAAAATTTTCCAATTTTTTCTGTGTCAAAACTTCTCATCTCGGACTCGGGTAAATCACATATTGCCTTTTGTACTGCGACTTTTCCTTGATAAATTTCACACAATCAAAAAATGGCTGACAAGTCATAACCATCCCATGACCTCATCAATAAGGAGTATCATCAACTTTTTTATGCTTATCTTTCGAAAAATCTCTCAAATTAAAAATCTCGATTTCTATCAAATTTTTTTCTTGTGCTTTTCAAAGAATACTTTCATTTAAATAAGAAAAAGCCTCTGGAAAAATTGTAATTATTGAAAATTTCATTTTTATTTTATTTTTTTAAAATCTCCCCTAAAATCTCCAAATTTATCTCCTCAATTCATCTCATTTCTCAATCTTTCTCACAATCAATTTTTATCCATCACAATTTTTCCACAACCTCCATTGCAGATTTATGTGCATTTATCAAATGATTTTTATCCTCCTCGTGCAAATCCATTTTTTTTCATCATTTTAAATATTCTCTATCCTCTTTTTTTAAAACCAATTTTTGACTCATTTCCGGAGAAACATTTAAAAAAATTGTTTTATCCGATTTTGGAATTTTAAAAATATTGTATTCTAAATCCTCTGCCCATTCCAAAAATTCATCTCTTTCAGCTTTATCGGAAATTTTTCATGCTTGATGAATCAAATTTGCAGACACATACCTATTTGAAATCACAAAATCGTAATCTTTCCATGTTTTTTTCAATTCAGAAAAGTGATCAAACCTGTCAATTGCATAAAAAATACTTGCCTGCTTTGCAGAAACATCGCTTCAATACCCTCAATTTAAATATTTTTCAACTGCGAAACACGATTTTTCTCAATATCTTGGATAATCCAAAATTAAAACTTTTTTTCACATCTCTTTCAATTTTTTCTCCAAAATTGCAACTTGTGTTCATTTTCACGAGCCGTCAATTCAGTCAATTACGATAAACATATTTAATTATTAATTTTTATACATCTCCCGCTTGCATCTTCATCAGTAGAAAACAACTCACAAAAATACCCTTCATCACAAACAATATTATCTTTTCATCAGCATTTTTGACTAACAATTGATTGTTTTTCAACAAAATAAAAACCGCTTAAAATTTTGGAGATTTCTCTCTTTTGAATTGCCAACTTTTTCTCATCTTCTTGCCACTCTTCAAGTGTTTTTCACTCTTTTTGCAAATAATTTTCTCAAATTTTTCAATAATTTATTTGAATTAAAACTCAATATTTTTTTTCCTTGTTTTTCAAAAAAATCTCTCTTCAATTTTTCAATTCTTTTAACTCTCAAAAAATTTCTCAATTTTTCGTTAAAATTGAAAATTCCTCTCATCATTCAGAGAAAAAATTTCATTTTATCAAATTTGTATTTTTAAAATCAAAACTAAAAAATTTCAAAATCACTTCTCAGGAAGAATTTTTTAAAAATGTTTTAGAACCTCATTTTACCGCTTTCAAAAAATTTTCATCAAGCAAAAATCAATATCCTCACAATTTATTTTCAAAAAAATATTTTTTTAACTCCTCAATTTTTTTTTCTTCAATTACAGAAATTTTTTTAACATCAAAAAATTTTTTTCAATCTTTATCAAAAAAAATTTCTCATTCAAAAAATTTTTTTTTATCTCAAATAAAATTATTCAAATAAAAATCTTTCGAAATCGCAAGAAATTCTTTTCATTTCTCATCTTTTACCAAAAATTCTCACTTATTTTTCTCAAAAATCACAGAACCTGTAAATGAAATTTGTTCAGGCTGATTTTGCAAAACCCTCTCGTTTAACTGATTTTTTTCAGAAAAATTTGGAACTCAAAAAAAATGAAATGCGATTCATAAAAAAATTAAAACTAAAAATTGTGAATAAAAAAATATTTTTGCTCTTGTCATAAAAAAATTTTATTTTATAAAAAAAACTTATAAGTTAAAAAAAAATAATCAAGAATTTTGTGAAAATACTCTGAATTGACCCCGGCCTTGAAACAATATGATTTGCAATTATTGAAATAGATCACCCACAAAACATTGATTTAATTGATTATTGAGTGATTTTAACAAAATCAAAAACCGCTTTTGAAAAAAGACTTTTGCAAATTTCACAAGATTTAAACAATATTTTAGATGAATTTGAGCCAGATTTTGTATCAATCGAGAGACTTTTTTTTGGGACAAATATTACAAATTGAATTCAGGTTGCTCATGCGAGATGAGTTTGCATTTTAGAAATCGTCAAAAGATGAATTGAAATTTACGAATTCTCACCAAACGAAATGAAATCAATAATTTGCTGAAACTGACTTGCAAAAAAAGACCAAGTTCAATTTATGATAAAATCACAACTTTGACTCACAAAAATCCCAAAACCTGATGATGCTGCGGATGCAATTGGTTTGGCGATGTGTTTAGCATTTTCGATTTAATTTTTAAGAAATATCCAATGCAATATTTTTTTCAGTAAAATCTTTTTTATCAAATTTTTCAAATTCCTCAACTTTTTTTCATTCTTTCAAAAGTTGCTGAATTTGCTTCACGGTTAAACTTTGTCAAAATGAAAAAATATCTTCTTTCATCATTGGCTTAAAATTTTTTTGAGATAAAATTTTTTCTTTAAAATTACTCTTTTTCTCAATTTTTTCTTCTCAAAAAATAATTATTTCTCATTCCATTTTTAAAGCAGATTTTTTAATTTTTTCTGACAAATTTTTTAAATAATTTTCAAGTGCTTTTTTTGTATTTTTTCAAAAATGCCCAGCTCACAAAGTATCAAGCCCATCAACAACTTCATTTTCTCTTTGAAAATTAAAAACTGCTTCCATGGTTGCACTATCATAAACTCAATTTGGATTTTCACGATAAAATCAAATGTTTTTCAAAATTATTTGCAATTTTAAAACATTTTCTCACTCATCTCAAAATCAAATATCCTGTGGAATTTTTACAAATTCAAAAATTTCTTTTTTTGGAGCAGAATATTTTTTTCATCATTTTCATCAAACAACAATGGTTTTACCTCAAACTCACGATCCACGAAAAGCGTAAGTTCATCAATTTTTTACATGATTTGTTCTCTCAATTAACCTTTTTTCAATAAAACTTGGCAATTTTCAAGAGATACTTGTAAAATCCAAAGTATCTAATTCGGGGCTTTTACCGCAAACTTTACCATCAACAAACTGAATTCACCAATTCAAAGCTCTTGCCAAACCAACTTCTCATTTTCACATCCAAATATCTATCCTAATGTAGTCGGAATGAGCATAAATCGCACCTCATCTATCATGAATTGTTCAAATTCACAATCAAGGTAAAACAATTTTTGTTCAAAAATCATATCACTTCGGCCCAGCCAAAAGCCCCATGTAAACCTCAGTTCCATCAGCTCAATTTGTTCAATTTCAATTTAAACGAATATCCGCTTGATAATCTCACCTCATGTAAAATTTTTGATTTGGAAGTGGAGAATAATAAGCAGTAACCAGAAATTTTTGAGGTTTACAATTTTGCAAATTCTCCTCTCATTTTACAAAATTTTTTTTAGAATCAGCAAAAATTTTTTCAACTCAAAAAAAATTTCAAAAAATTATTGAAAAAATTATTGTCGATGAAAAAAATTTTTTTAAAATCATTTTTATTTTTTAGTTCAAAAAATTTTAAGAAAAATAAAAAATTTTTGAACAAAATCAACTTGCGAAAAGATATTTTTATTGATTTTTAACTTTTACTATTTTTTATTCAGGTTCTCAACAAATATAATGTATTTCACTTGCATCTGCAAAAATAGCATCAATATTTGGGTTATTAACACTTGATCAATTTAAATAAAGCACATCTCATCATAAATATTCTTGAATAATTTCTCACTGTCATTCAGTTTTTTCAGTTAAAATATTACAAGCGTATTCTGTATGATACCACTCATTTTCAATGGAGTCTGCCTGCACACAAAAAGAATCTTTTTTTGGTCTAAAAACAAGTCTTCAAACATCAGATTTTGTTTTTCATTCCCAACATTGAGATCAAACTACATTTAATTTATTTGCCTTATAGGTATCATTATAGGCACATAATCAAGTTCAAGTAATTCAATTTATTCAAGTTGATAGTAAATCTATTCAATTATTTTCATCCCATTCTCAATTTTTATCTAAAATAAATCAAGTAAATGTTTTTTCATAATTAAATTCAGGAAAAACTTCATTTGTTGCAAAATCATCCTTAATAAAAGTGAAATCAGAAGCTAAACAAGGCCATTTAAAAAGCAATCATCAGTCAGAATTTTTTGCACTTTGAAATGTTGTTAAAGTTGAAACTCTTAAAGAAGAATATTTTCAATCATTAGACTGTCTACTTTGAGCAATTTTTGCTTGTACATCAAAACTTTTCTCTTCTGTAAACAAATCCTTTAAAAGTCTTGATTTTTTTGTATTTTCTTCACTATCAAAAAATAATGAAAAATTCACAGATCAATCATTTTGCACATCAATTTTTTCCATTCAGTATCATCAGTAAGAAATCGAATCAAAAATTCAAAATGAATTTGTAATATTTTTAAAAGCAACTTTTATTCACAACAGCTTTGAATTATCTCATAAATTCAAATTTTGTCAATCGAATTTTCATCAGGAAACTGTTCAAGATCAAAAATCAACATTTCATACAACTTGCCATAAATCAAGTCAAGTTGATTTTTTAAAATAATTTCAATTTCAAGAAGTTCAGTTAAAAATTATATTTGCTCACAAATTATTTTCATCGCTTTCAAACTCTGCTCATTTAAAAAAATCTTCTTCATTTTTTAAATCTAATTCTTCATTTTCTAAAAATATAGATCAAGAATTTGTTTCCAAAAAATCTCAATTTAAAATATCAGAATCAGAAAATAAATCCTGTTTTTCCTTTTGACATCAAGAAAAAATAAGTAATAAACTCAGCGATAATATTAAAATTTTTTTCATAAAAAATTATTTTAAACAAAAACATTTATATTTAAAAAATATTTTTTTTGAAATGCAATTTTTTTTTAAATTTTTCTTCTAAAAATCCAAAACTCAAAAATAAAATAAATCAAAAAAATAAAAAATCCAAAAATCGCAAAATTTTCAAAAATATCATCAAATTTCTTTTTATTCTCAAAAATAATTTCTTTTTTCTCCAAAGAATAAATTTCTTTAAAAATATTTTTCAAAGTATCTTTTTTATCCGACCAAAAATACTTTCATCAAGTTTGCTGAGCAATTTGAATCAAAGTGTGCTCATCAAGACTTGTCATATATTTTGAACCATCAGGATTTTTAATAAATCATTTTTCTCAATTTTGCAAAATCAAAGGAATTTCAGCTCATTCTCGCTTTCAAATTCAAATTGTGTAAACTTTTATTCACTTATCAATTGCGAGTTTTACAGGATCAAATGGGTTAATTCAGCGGTTATTTTCTCAATCGGTCATTAAAATTAAAACTTTTTCCCTGTCTTTTCAAGGTCATTTTTTTTCAAATTTATCAATCGAATAAAGCAAAGCATTTCAAAGCCCAGTTCAATTCAGTCAAATCACATTTTGATTTATTAAATCCGTTGAAAGAAATTCTGTAAAATCACGAAGAATTTTCAAATCACCAGTTAAAGGAATATTCGTAAAAGGCCTACCAGAAAAGATCACAAGCGACATTCTATCCCCCGTTCTCAGCCTATCAATAAAATCCAAAATTGTATTTTTTGCAACAGTAATCCTGTTAGGCTTCATATCCTCTGCCAACATAGAAAGCGACACATCAACAGCCAAAACCACATCAATTCAAGAGTATTTTTTTTCAATTAAAACACTTTGAAGTTGCGGTCTTGCGATAATAATCGTCAAAATTATTAGTAAAAAAATTTTTAAAATTATTGAAAAATTTTTTTTCCAAAAATAAAAAATTTTCTCAATTTTTGTTTGAGGTGAAAAAAATTTTTTTGCAGAATTAAAAAAAGAAATTTTTATAGATTTTTTTTCATCTCAAATATTTTTTTTAAAATACAAGAAAAAAATTATTGGAATTAAAAGAAAAAGTGCCAGGAAAATTTTATCTTGAAAAAAGATATTTAAGAGATTTTGCATATTTTTTAGTCTAAATTATTCATAAAAAATCTGTAATAACTATATTGTAAATTCATTTATTAAACATAAAATAGTTCCTTATT
The DNA here is from genome assembly GCA_021129445.1 of Candidatus Altimarinota bacterium. Taxonomy (GTDB): domain Bacteria; phylum Patescibacteriota; class Gracilibacteria; family JAJOLG01; genus JAJOLG01. Next base: position 6,676 of record JAJOLG010000056.1, read on the forward strand.
TTTTACTCAAAAAAATTTTCTTTTGCTATCGTCATAATTTTAAAATTTATTTTATAAAAAATTATTTTACAGTCACACTTTTGGCCAAATTTCTCGGTTTATCGATATCTTTTCAAAGCAAATCCGCAATCTCGTAAGAAAGCAATTGTCAAACAATTGTTGTTAAAAATGGATAAAAATCCTCAGAAATTTCAGGAATTTTAATTGTAAAATCCGCTCAAAAATCTTCAATTTCATCAGAATCAGAAATCAACAAAACTTTTCATTTTCTCGCTTTTATTTCCTGCATCGCAGAAATATTTTGATTTAAAAACGAATCATTTGGTGCAAAAATTACAGAAATAAAATCCTCATCAATAAGTGCCAAAGGTCAATGTTTAAGCTCACCCGCTGGATATGCCTCCGAGTGCAAATACGAAATTTCTTTTAATTTTAACGAGCTTTCGTAGGCAATTGGAAGTTGATAATGCCTTCACAAAAAGAAAAAATTTTGATATTTAAAAATTTTTTTTGAAATATTTTTAATTTTTTCAAAATCTCATAAAATTTTTTCCAAAATATTTGGAATTTTTTTCAAATCAGAAATTTTTTCCAAAAATTCTTTGTGTGATAAATTTTTTTCAGAATTTTTATTTTTTCAAAAATAAAGTGCAAGTAAAAAAATTATTCAACATTGGGCAGTAAAAGCCTTTGTCGAAGCTACTCAAACTTCTGTTCAAGCCCTTAAAAACATTCAAGTATCTGTCATTCTCGAAATTGTCGAACCTACCACATTTACAATTCAAAAAGTATTTCATCACCTTTCTTTTACAAGTTTTAAGGCTTCAATTGTGTCCGCAGTTTCTCACGATTGAGAAATAAAAATAAAAAGTCTATCTTTTGAAACATTAAAATTTTTAAAAATAAATTCACTCGCAACTTCAACTTTTACATCCATTCAAGCAAAATTTTCAAGCCAGTAAGCCCCCAAAAGTCAAGCATGATACGAAGTTCAACAAGCCACAAAAGTAATTTTTTTAATTGACAAATGCTCTAATTCTTGCAAAGCATTTGCAACTAATTTATTTTCTTCCCAGTCAATCCTTCACCAATAAAGCCTTCTCAAAATTTCCGGCTGTTCAAAAATTTCTTTCAACATGAAATGCTTAAAATCTCATTTTTCCGCAACAGTTAAATCAATATCAATTTTTTCAAAAGGCTTTTGAGTTAATTTTCATTCAGATTTTATGATAAATTCATCTCATTTTACAAAAACCAAATCTCAATCTTCCAAATAAATCACATTTTCAATCACCCCTCAAAGCGCTCAAATATCAGAAGAAAAGTAAAATTCTCATTTTTGCTCTCAAAAAACCAAAGGTGATCAATATTTTACTCAAACAATATCTCACGGAAAATCTTTATGCATCACCAAAAGCGCAAAAGCTCACTCCAATTTTGGTAAAACTTTTTCAACTGTTATAAATAAATCTCAATCAAAATTTTCTTCAAGAAGCTTCGCAATAACTTCTGTATCGGTTTCTCCATAAAATTTATATCATTTTTCTACTAAATCTTTTTTTAATTTAGAAAAATTTTCAATAATTCAATTGTGAACAATTGTAAATTTTCATTTTGAATCTGTGTGAGGATGACAATTTTCAAGCGCAACTCATCAATGCGTCGCCCATCTCGTATGCGAAATTCAAAAATTAAAATCTCATTTTTCATTCTCAATTTCTGATGCTAAATTTGAAATTTTTCATTTTGCTTTAACAATTGAAAAATCTCATTTTTCATTTCAAACAGCAATTCAAGCCGAATCATAACCACGATATTCAAGCTTTCTCAATCAATTTAACAAAATATTTTGAGCATTTTTTTTCACTCATTTGTATCCGAAAATTCAGCACATAATAAAAGTTTATTTTATAAAATGGTTGAAAATGAAGGATTCGAACCTTTGAATTACCGGTTCAGAGCCGATTGCCTTACCACTTGGCGAATTCCCAATTTTTTTAAATTTAGATTTAAAAAAAATTGAGTCAAAATTTTTTTTATTTTTGATTAAATATCAAAAAAAAATTTTTTTAAGCTTTGTAAATTTTTTTTCACAACAAAAAAAAATTTTTTCAGTAAAATAAAAAGATTTTACAAACTAAAAAATTTTTTTGAACAATTTTTTTACAGACGAGGCTGGCAATCTTTTTGATTGAGATGGAAAT
>JAJOLG010000015.1 GCA_021129445.1 Candidatus Altimarinota bacterium
ATCTCATTTTTCTGGTTTTGCTAATTGATCAAAAATCATATTTTTATTATTATTTATAGTTTCTTTATTTTCTTTTTTAATTGACTGATCCATCATTTTATTAATCTCATCAAGATTTTTATCAACTTTATTTCAAGAATTTTCACAAGATGAAAATAATAAAGTTGTTGCAAATAAAATTGAAATAATTGTTAAAATTTTTTTCATAATATTTTTATTAATTTTTTATTTTTATGCTTCAATTACTGTAACTCAATCTTTTTTTTCATGTTTTTTTACAATTACAGCATCAGAAATATTTTTATTTTTTTTATTCTTTTTTCAAGGTTTTTTTGGATTATCATCATTATCACTTTTGTAATTTACATAAAGCTGTTGAACTGCTGAAAAAAGTGTAGAAACAAACCAGTAAATTCATAATCAAGCAGGCATTGTGTAAGAAAAAACGGTTATCATTAAAGGCATTACATATTTCATAGTTTTTCACATAATTTTCATCTGCTCTTCCATTATTCCTCATAATCACACCGGCTGAGTTTTTTGTCAAGCAAAAGTTAAATGCATTTGCCAATATTGAGTTAATCAAATTATTATTGCCAAATACCAAACATACGAATCCTTTAAATCAAACAATCAAAAGAAATGTGAATTTATCATTCAGTAATCAAAATCTTGCAAAAAACCATAAAGTAAATATGCATTATTTGCTGTCAATCAATCTTTAATTATGTAAAAAATTGCAATTAAAAATGGAAATTGAATCAAGATCGGTAAACACGATCACATTGGATTTACTCAATTTTTCTTCCAAATTTGCATTGTTTCTTGTGCAATTTTTGCCTGATCTCATGCATATTTTTTCTTTATTTCATCAAGCTTTGGCTGAATTTTTTGTAATTCTTTTTGACTTTTTAAAGCCTTGTGATTTGGATACAAAAGAGCTAATTTAATCAAAATCGTCAAAACAATAATTGCAAAAGCTAATGAATTTCAAGGTCAAACCTCAATTAACCAAATTAAAAAATTGTAAAGCGGTTTATAAAATAATCCATCCCAAATTTTTCAAAAAAATCAAGATTCAACAATTTTTACATTGTTCTCATAAATTTTTCAATCTTTTGTTTCAAAAATAATTTTATAATCTCAAATCTCTCAAAACATTTTTAAATTTTCATCTCAAAAACTTATAACTTTTCTTTCTCACGAAGCCAAAGAAATCGCCTTACAATCGTTGATTTGAAAAACATTTGTTAAATCTTTTTTTTCTCACAATTTCAAAAACTCAACTTTTAAAGGAGAATTTGGACAATAATCCTTAAATTCAACTTTTTCTTTTGTGTTATTAAAAACATCAAAAGACACCATTTCTCAAAATGTGTATTCCTGTTTTCATTTTATGATAATTTGATTTTCTGAAATTTTTTGAGGTTGAGGTAAAATTAAAAGAAAAAAAGTGTAAGATAGTAAAAAAATTAATGAAAATTTTAAAATTTGGTTCATATTTTTTTGTTATTTTTAAAATTATTTTTTTATCTTTATTTTTATTTTTTCTTTATTTTCCTACTTTTGTAGGAAAATTAAAAATTATTTTTTAAAATAAAAATTATTTTTTTTCTAAAAGCAAAAATATTTTTTATTTTTTCAAAAAATTTTTATCAAGTTTGAAAAAAAATTTTTCAATAAATTCGTCAATTTCAGAAGATTGTTTATCCAAAGCAGTTTCAAATGGGAAAAAAACAAATTTTCATAAAAGCTTATCCTCAATTCATTTTTTTTTCAAAACATTCTTTATTGATGCACGAAAAATTCTTTTTAATCTGTTTCTTTTTACTGCTAATTTTGAAATTTTTTTTGAAACAATTACAGTAATTTTAAATTTTTCATCACTTTTCAAAAATTTAACATTAAAAAAAGGCGTCCTAAAACCAGCACCTTTTCTTAATGTTTTCTGAATCTCTTTGTTATTTCTTAATCTGTTTGATTTTTGAAACATTGAAAAAATAAAATTAAACTCTTTTTCAGTAAAAAGTCTTTTTAACAGCTAAAACATGTCTTCATTTAGATCTTCTTGATTTAATCACATTTCTTCATCAAACAGTAGACATTCTTTTTAAAAAACCGTGTTTTCTATGTCTTTTTACTTTATTTCACTTTTTTTTGTAATGATACATTAAACTCATAATATCTCGTTATTTTTACTAATTATTTTATATTTTTTAAAAAATGCCAGAAAAAAATATTATTTTTTTATTTTAAGTCAATATTTTTTTAAATTAAATCATCACTAGTTTTAATTTTACTTTTTCTTTCAGTTAATTCTCATTTATGAGACATCCCAACTAAAACAGGAGTTGCGATAAAAATTGAAGAATAAGTTCAAATTGCAATTCAAACTATCAAAGCTAAAACAAATAATTGAATCGATTCTGCTCAGAAAAAATAAAGCGCAATCAAAGGAAATAATGTTGAAACTGAAGTATTTATTGATCTTGACAATGTTTGATTTACAGCATTATTTGAAATTTCTTCAAAATTTGAAGTCTTTTTTCTTCTCTGTGTATTTTCTCTAATTCTATCAAAAACTACAATTGTATCATGAACCGAAAATCACATCACAGTTAAAAGCGCAGTAATAAACAAGGCATCAATTTCAACTCATGTAAAAATTCACATTAAAGAAAAAACTCAAATTGTAATAATTATATCATGCGCAAGCGCGATAATCGCTGTAATTCAAAACTTAAATGAAGATAATTCTTCTGGCAAATTTCTGAAGGCATATGCAATATAAAAAATAATTATCACAATCGCAACAAGCAAGGCAATCATTGCATTATACTTCATTTTTTCTCAAACAGATGCTCAAATTGTTGTAAATTCTTTTTCCGTAAATTCTCAAAATTTTTCTTTCAATGCAAATTTTACATCTGCATGATTTTTTTCGTCCAACTCTTTTGTTTTAATTAAAAAATCATTATTTCAAACACTTTGAATACTTGGATAAAGACTTGAAAATTTTTCATCAAATACTGATTTTAAATCAGATTTTGTAACATTTTTATCAAAAATCACCTTCATCATTGTTCATCATGTAAAATCAAGTCAAAAATTTAAAATATTTCAAGTTGTAATTTTATTATAAGCTAACGATCACAAACTTATAAAAATCAATGTTAATGAAATTGCGAACCAAATTTTTGATTTTCAAATAATATTGTACATATTTTATGTTAATTTTTAATTTTTTTTATTGAAAAAAAATTTTTTTTTAAAGCAAGAAAAAATAAATTTTAAGAAAAATTATTCGGATTTCTATCAATTTTACAATCTAAAAACAAACTTTTATCAATATTTCACATAAATTTTTCAACATTTTTTCAACGAATAATTATGTTCCAAATATATTCATTTTTAATTTTTGGAATTACAGCGGGGGCAGAATTTATTCTAATTTTTTCAAAATTTTTATTTTTTTTCGCAAAATCATCAGATTTTTTTTTCAAATTCTCAAAAATATTTTTCACCCTTTCCTGTAATTTTTGTAAATTTTTATCCCTCAAAGAAATTTTTACAATCTCTCAAAATGGTGGCAATTGCAGGATTTTCCTTGTTTCAAGCTCTCTTTCATACAATTTTTGAAAATCATATTTTTGAATAATCTCAAATAAATCATGATCATTTTTAAAAGTCTGAACCAGAACTTTTGCATTTTTTTCTCATCTTCAGGCCCTTCAAGCTACTTGAACAATCAACTGAAAAGTCCTCTCTTCTGATTTAAAATCCGGAATATTTAAAGACATATCCGCAGAAATCACTCAAACAAGCGAAATATTTTCAACATCAAGTCATTTTGTAATCATTTGAGTTCAAATCAAAATATCAATTTCTCAATTTTTTAACTTAGAAAATAAATTATCGTAATCCTTTTTTGACTTTATATTATCAGCATCTGCTATTTTTATTTTTGCATTTGGAAAAATTTTTTTCACATTTTCAAAAAGTTTCTGTGTTCAAATTCAAATTTGTCTAAAATCTTTTCATCAGCATTTTTTTCAATCAATAATATTTTTGCAAGCTCAAACATCTTCAATTTTTCAACAATAATGACAAACCAATTTTGATTTTTCTCATTTTTTATGAAAAGTCATAGACACTTCGCAATTTTGACATTTCACTGGATTACCGCAATTTAAACAGGAAATCGATGAATGCATTCATCTTTGATTTAAAAATAAAATCACCTGCTCATTTTTTTTCAAAGAATTTTTTATTTCAAATTTTAATTTTTCAGAAATATAAGAAAAATTTTTTGCCCTAAATTCCATTTTCAAATCAACAATTTCAATATTTGGCAAAGGTTTTCAGTTTGCTCTTTTTGGTAATTCAAGTATTTTAAATCAATTTTTTTGAAATTCAAAATAATCAGCAACATCGGGGGTTGCAGTTCAAAAAATCAATTTTGAACCAAAAATTTCCGCATAAAATTCAGCAATTTTTTGAGTGCGATAATTTGGCGAGGAATTGTTTTTAAAAGTCCACTCATGCGCTTCATCAAGGCAAATCAAGCCTAAATTTTGCCACGGCATAAAAATCGCAGATCTTGAACCGATAATCAATTTTGTTTTTCAAATTTTCACATTATGCCAAATTTCCGCCTTTTTTACAGGAGAAATTTTTGAATGCACAACTCAAATCACATCTTTTTCAAAAGAATTTTCAAAACTTTTCAAAAATTGAGGTGTCAAGGAAATCTCGGGGAGCAGTAAACAAGCCTGTTTTCAAACTTTCAAAACCTCTCTCACAGCATGTTTGTAAATTTCAGTTTTTCAAGAACCTGTAATTCAATGGATAAAAATTTTCTGATTTTTTTGAATTTCTTCAAAATTTTTTTCTTGGTCTGAATTTAATTTTAGAAAATTTTTATCATTAAAAAAATTTTGTTCCTCTAACTTTTTTTTTAAAAAAATATTTTTTTTCAATTTTTTATTTTCAAGATCAATTTTTTTTATCTCTTCCAAGTTTTTTTTCAAAATTTTTTTCTCATTTTTTTCTTCCAAGACCCTAATTTTTTCTAAATTTTCGTCTAAAATTTTTTCAGGATTTAAAAAAAATTTTTCCTCTTTTAAAAAATTTTTTACTTCATTTTCAGTTGGGGAAAAAATTTTTTTTGGCAAAAATAAAGAACTTGTCTGCTGTAAATTTGAAAAATAAAATTTATTGATTTTAAAAATCAACTCCAAAAATTTTTTAGTCTGGGAAAAATTTTCAAAATTCAATCAAAAATTTTTTGGCAAAATTCACAAAATATTTTTAATTTTTTTTTCGTCTAAAACTTTTCAATGTTGATCAAACGGAGTTTCAGAAAAATTTACAAGCAATCCAAATTTTTCCTTTTTTCAAAAAGGAATTTTTACAATTCTTCATAAAATTTTTTCAAAATTTTTTCAAAAAAACTCTTTTTCCGCATCAGAAAAATTTTCATCAGAAAACTTGTACCAAACAGTATTTGGCATATAATAAACATAATCTGATAAAATTATTTCTAAAAACATAATTAAAAAATCTTTTTAGAAAGATAAAAAGATTTTTATTTTATTCAAATTTTTCCAACTCTTTTTCAATTTTTAAATTGTATTTCAACATTTTTTCGTAAACCTTTTCACTTTTTTTACTTCAATCTCAATATCTTTTTTTCACATCTTTAACCCTCTCTTTCACAGAAACCCTTTTATTATGCATAGTTGTCGCATCTGCAAAATAAACAATTTTCTCTTCAATTGTTGAAAATCATTTTGAATTAAATCAATGAGACGAAATAACTTTTCAAATTTCTTTGTATCACATTTCATAAAACAGCTTTCAACCTGCTTTTTCGTGCGATAATCAGGAAAATTGTTCTTTCATTTTTTTCCAAAGATTTACAGTTTCAGCAGAAAATTTTAATCAAAAAATATCAAAATAATATCAATCTTTTTCCTTCATTTTATCCACAAAATCAATATATTTCAAAATATCATGCAATCTTGCTGATGTGTAAATCAATCATTTGTCAACAATTTTTCAATTTTTCAAAAATTTTTCTGCAATTTGAACAGCAGTATTTGCAACTTGTGCGGTGTGCTCTTGAATTCAAATTGGAGTTTTAAATTTTTCAAAAATTTTTTTAATCTCATTTTCAGAAAAATTTGTTCAAAAAAATTTTATTTCGACAAATCTTTCATTTTCAGATTTTTTTTGAAAATGCAATTCAATTCCAGATTTTGGCTTAAAATTCAGTTTTTCAGCCCATTCAACAATCACAAAATCATCAGATTCAAAATTTTCTTCAAGAGATTCCAAATTTTGATTTTCAAGTCTGTAAATATCATAATGCCAAATTTTTTTGAATTTTTCAGAATTTTTTAGTTCATAAAAATTCTCCAAAGCATAACTTGGCGATTTAATTTTTTTCTCAACTCAAATATTTTCCAAAAAAAATTTTGTAAAAGTAGTTTTTCAAGCTCAAACTTCTCAAAAAATCAAAATATTTGAAAATCAAAAAACATTTTTTTCAATTTCCTTCGCAAAATTTTTTGTATCCTCCAAGTTTTTCAAAACTTTTTTTATCATAAAAAAATTATTGAATAATTGTATAACTCAAATCAATTCACTGAGTTCATTGATAAATTTTTCTTGTAATTGTTTGAACCGATCAATAAACCTGTGCAGTTGAGGTAATCTCTTGAACAAGAGATGGCAAAGGTTCGGTACATCAAGAAATTTCATAATGAATTGGAAGTCAATTTATATCATCTCAATTTTCATAAAGATAATTTTGATAAGTTAAAGTTAAAACAGGTTTAAAAGGATTTCAATTTAATGGATCTCATCATCAATCAAGCAAATCAACAATTGATTGATCTTTACAATCATCACCTGCATTAGTTAAGCAATGTCAAATTGTATTTGTTGAATCAAATTCAAGTTTTCAATTATGTGAAAAAGTTCAATTGATTTTATAACAAAATGGATTTTTATCCTGATCTCAGGAATAACTACATTCTTGAGAAGATTGTAAATAATATCAAGTTCAATCCGCGCTGTCTTCATTTACATCTAACCTCCAATTCACAATATTTGTTTTATCGCTATCTCAATCTGTATAAATACTATTTCAATTTACAGAAAAATTCACCTCAGCGGTATCAGTATTACAAATATTTACAATTGTTCAACTATTTGAAGATTCTCAAATTCAAGCATTATCCTTATAAAGATAAAATTTTCTAAAATTTTTATATTTTTTTCTATTTTTATCCAAATTTAAAATATTATCAATATTTCACTTCCAAACTAAATATCAAGATTCAGTAGTTGAATCCGATAATCATTTCACTCACCATTTATACATCAATCTATTTCAATTCAATTTCAATAATCAATCATTTACAATTAGTCCATATTGTGTTTTTCAATTTGTTGAATCATTAAATCAAATATCATGAGTATTTATTTCAAATAAAGCCTGTTCAATTCAAGATTCTGCTCAATAAATTGCCATATTATATCTTTCTGCAATTCAAATATTTTTTTGTGAAGAAACAAGAGATCAAACAAGTAATGATGACAATCAAAATAAAATAATTGAATATCAAAATACCATCATTAAAGAGGCCGCTTTTTTTTCTTTTAAAAATTTTAACATTTTAATTTAAAACATTTATTGTTTTTGATGAATTTCTTGGAATTATTGTTGATTGTAAATTTATTTCAATATTACTCTTTCTTCATCAATCTCTTCAAAAAGAAAAATCTCTTGATTTAACTCATAATTTCAAGGTTATAAAACTTGGCTTATTATAAAGTGGTTGATTAAATGATAAATCTGATTTTTTTTCCGGTCATAAATAAAAATCAAATTGAGTGACAATTAAATTTTCTGGTGTAATATCCTGCCATTTTATATCATTTCAAATAATTCAAGTTAAAGTTTCAGGACACTCAAAATCATCAACACATTTCCACGAATTTGCAATTCAATTTGTCGTAAAAGTTTTTGCTTCCATTTCTAAAAATAAAACACATCAAACTCAATTTACACACTCATTTCAATCTCAATATTTAAAAGCATACCTTTTATTTCACTGAGAATTTACCAAAATAAGTGGAAATTTTTTAGATTTTACAGAATTTTGATCATAATCCCAAGTCCATAAAATATCTTGTGAAAAAGTTCATGAAAAAGCTTTTGGTCATCTTCAATAATATGGATCATCATCATAAATGTTTTGCTGATTTCAAGTTTTCGTTGTATCCTCTCTAATAAAATCTGTTCTACAATTTAAATGAACAGTTGTATCTGTATTGTTATTCATTTTAGTTTCAGCATTATACTGCCATCAATTTGATTCATCTCATGATTCCGTATTTCACGGAAAAATAAATTGATATTTATAATTTTCCAAAATAAACCTTCAAGATCAAGACTCATCAACATTATAATCACTTGAATGATCACTTCATGTAGTTGCTCAACTACAATTTAAAACAGAATTAAATCATTGAGTTCAATCAACATTTAAATCAGAATCTGCTCATTTTGGATTTGGTCATTCATCAATAAAAGCATCAGCGATTTTTGCAGATCAATCTTCATTTTTCATTCTAGTCGCTTCTCTCCAATACGATTGATAATCAATATCAGAATTTTTAATATA
>JAJOLG010000065.1 GCA_021129445.1 Candidatus Altimarinota bacterium
TTAGACAAAAAATAAATTAAAAAATAAATTTCTTGAAAAAAGAAAATAAAATTTTAAGATTTAAATATTGAAAAATGAAGCGTTAAACTTCACTAGACCCAAAATATTTAAAATATAAAAAAAACCTGAAAAAATTTTCAGGTTTTTTAATTTTTAAATAAAAAATTATTTTTACTTAAAATAATTTCTAACAATTATTTTTCTTCAAAGGCTAATTCAAAAAACTATTTAAGTTTTCTAACTCATCAAGCATCTTTTGAAGAAGATTTTAATTCAGTAGATTTTTTATTTGCTAAAATCGCAGCTTCAACATGTCATAAAATAAATGACAAAGATTTAATCGCATCATCATTTGCAGGAACTCAGTTTTGGTACAATTCAGAATTTACATTTGAATCCATAATTCATAAAACTGGAATTCATAATTTATTTGCTTCTGTTAAAGCAATTTCATCTCTTTTTCAATCAACAACGAAAATTGCATCTGGAACTTTATTCATTTTTTCAATTCATCAAAGAACTTTTGTCAATTTTTCTAAATCTTTTGCAAATTGAGATTGTTCTTTTTTTGTATATTTTGAAATTTCTCAAGTTTCAAATTGATCTTTTAATTTTCTCATTAAAGCAACTCTTTGTTTGATTGTTTGAAAATTTGTCAATAATCATCACATCCATTTTTGAGAAATAATTGGCATTCAAGTTGTTTCAGCAATGTTTGACAAAAGTGTTTTAGTTTGAGGCTTTGTAGAAACAAAAAGAATTGTTTTTCAAGAAGAAGCTAGATCAGCAACTTGATTTAAAACATTTACAAACATTTCAGCTGATTGTTCAAGGTCAAAAATATGAACTCAGTTTTTTACTCAGTATAAATACTGTCTCATTTTTGGGTTCCATTTTGAAGTTTTGTGTCAAATATGACAGTAGTTTACAAACATTTCTCTTGGAGAAATAGCAGTGTTTTGTGTAGACATAAAAAATTTTAATTATTTTCCTTAATATTAATCTTACTTCATAATAATTTTCTTAGCTCAAAAAAATTTTGAGAGGGCGGAAAACTAGAAATAAAATATTTTTTTATAAAATAAATTTTTTTATTTGAAGAAAAAAAATTTTAAAAAAACTTTTTAATTTCAGAAAAATTTTTCTGAAATTATTTTATTTCACAAAAATAATTTAGTATCTTGCGAAATGAGCAAATGCTTTATTTGCATGAGCCATTTTAAGAACTTCTTCTTTCTTTTTGAAAGCTCATCAAGTATCAGATAATGCATCATTTAATTCAATTGCCAATCTTTTATGCATTGGCAATCATTTTTTTCATCTTGCTGAATTTAAAATCCATCAAATTGCCAAGAAAACTTGTCTTTTATCAGAAACTTCAACAGGAATTTGATAAACAGCTCATCAAACTCTTTTTGCTCTAACTTCAACATGAGGCATAACATTGTTTAAAGCTTTTTCAAAAGCTTCAACAGGATTTTTATGTCACATTGTTTTTAATTCTTCAAAACATGAAGATAAAATTTTTCTTGCAACAGTTTTTTTTCAATCTTTCATTAAACAATTAATGAATTTTTCTTGTAATGGAGTTGATCCAGTTGGTATAAATTTAAACATAGTATTTTTTTTAATTAATGATTTTATAAAATAATTTTTATAAAATGATGTTCTCTAAAAGAGATTTTTTTAAGATTTAGGTTTTTTAGTTCAATATTTTGATCTTCATCTTTTTCTTCATTCTACTCATTGAGTATCTAAATATCATCTTAAAATATGATATCTACATCAAGGAAGATCTTTTACTCTTCATCATCTAATTGCAACAACCGAATGTTCTTGCAAATTGTGTCACTCTCAAGGAATGTATGCAGTAACCTCTGTTCAGTTTGTTAATCTAACTCTGGCAATTTTTCTCAATGCCGAGTTTGGTTTTTTTGGTGTAGCAGTTGTAACTTTTACACAAACTCATTTTTTAAATGGTGCTCATTTTTTTAAATAAACTCTTTGTCATTTAATTGAGTTGTAAGTATATTGTAAATCTTGTGATTTACTTTTTTTCTTAGGAGTTTTCCTAGGTTTTCTAATAAGTTGGTTTATAGTTGGCATAATAATAAATTATTTATTTACTGAATAAGCTTCATTAACATCAATTGACACTCAAGGTCACATTGTTGTTGCAAGTGAAACTGAATTTACATAAGTATTTTTAATAGAAGCTGGTTTTTTATCTAAAATTGAAGACATAATTGTTTTCAAATTTTCTAAAATTTTTGCTCATCAAAAAGATACTTTTCAAATTGAAACATGAATAATTCATGTTTTATCTGTTTTAAATTCAACTCTTCATTTTTTTAATTCTCAAATTGCTTTTTCAAAATCTTGAGTCACAGTTCATGCTTTTGGATTTGGCATTAAACCTTTTTGTCAAAGAGTTCTTGCAATTTTTCAAAGAGATTTCATCGCATCAGGAGTAGCAACAGCAATATCAAAATCAATTTTTCATTTTGAAACTTGCTCAACTAAATCATCAATTCAAACTAAATCAGCTCAAGCTTTTTTCGCAGCATCTTTATTTTCATCAGAAACAAATGCAGCAACTCTAACTGTTTTTCAAGTTCAGTGCGGTAAAACAACAACTCATCTAACAATTTGATCAGCATGTTTTGGATCAACACCAAGATTCATATGTAATTCAACAGATGAATCGAACTTCGTAGTAGAAGTTTGTACAACTAAATCAGCAGCTTCATTTAAAGATAGATTTTCCTTACCAGAAATCTTTTCCAAAGCAGCTTTGTACTTTTTTCAATATTTTTTCATAATATCGTTTTTCTTTTTTGGTCAAGCGTTTTTTCGACTAAAAAACTCCCAAATTTATAAATTTGGGAGTAAAATAGTTGTTAAAAAAGAAAATGCAAGTTTTTTTTAATCAATTTCAAGAAAAAAATCCTCACTTTTCTCAGCAAATTCACAAATTTTTCTCATAACATTCACCGCTTTTTCAGGATGCCTTCAAGAAGCTGTTTCATCAGATAGCATTACCGTATTTGCTCACATCGAAACCGCACTTGAAACATCAAAAACTTCTGCTCTCGTTGGAGTTGTATTTTCGGTCATTGACATCAACATTTGTGTTGCAATAATTACAGGAGTCAATGTTCTATTACATTTTTTAACAATACTTTTTTGAACCAATGGCAATTGATAAAAATGGACTTTAATTCACAAGTCACCTCTTGCAACCATTATTTCATCAGAGAATCCAATAATTTCATCAATATTTTGCAATCATTCAAGATTTTCAATCTTTGCAATAATTTTGATATTTTGTCAAACGATTTTTCTAACTTCCAAAATATCCTCTTTATTTCTCACAAAAGAAACTGCAACTGCATCAATTCATTCAGAAATTCACATTTTCAAAATTTCTTCATCTGACTTCGTCAAAATAGGTAAATCAATATGTTTTCAAGGTAAATTTATGTGACGACGAGAAGTTATTGTTCAAGAATTTTTTGCAATTGCTTTTAAATTTTCTCATTTCTCAGAAACAGTTAAAACAATTTTTCAATCATCAATAATAATTTTGTCTCAAATTTCAACAGTTTCAGAAAATTTTTTAAATCAATGAAAAATTTTTTTATCATCAGAAAAAATTTTTTCTTTTTTATCAGAAAAAATCAAAAAATATTCTTCTCATTTTAAAATTTTTATTTCTCAATCAGTATCCCCCGTGCGAATATCTGGTCATTTTGTATCCAAAACAACTTCATTTGGATTTCAAATTTCTTTTATTTTACGAATTGCATTTTTATGAAAATCAACATCTCAATGAGATAAATTTAATCTAAATCTACTTGCTCATTTTTCTTGCAATTTTTTAATTTTTTCTAAACTCGCTGGTCAAACTGTGGCTAGAATTTTTGTGTTCATTTAATTTTTATTATTTTTAAAGACTAAATAAAAATAAAAAAATTTTTTATAAATATCAAAAGTTTTTTATAAAATCACAATAAAAAACCATATTTTTCAATATGGTTTTTAAATTTTTCTCAAATCCAAAATCTGTTTTTAGACAGGATTAAATTTAACACCTAAATTTATCTATTACTAAATAATATATTTTTAAATTTAAAAATATAAATTTTTTTTATTTTCTCCTTAAAAAAATTTCCAAAAATATCATAAAAACACACAAAATAATCAATAAAATAAATTTTCACTCTGTTTCTAAAAAAATTGTTGGAATTCAAAATGAAGCAGAAAGTAAAATGTAAATTAAAACTGAATTTTTACGAGAAAATCATTTATCAAGCAAAATATGATGAAAATGCTCCATATCTCATTTCATCGGATTTTGTCAAT
Source organism: Candidatus Altimarinota bacterium (assembly GCA_021129445.1). Taxonomy (GTDB): domain Bacteria; phylum Patescibacteriota; class Gracilibacteria; family JAJOLG01; genus JAJOLG01. Next base: position 4,366 of record JAJOLG010000065.1, read on the forward strand.
TTTTTATGCGACGAAAAATCGTATAAAATGCATCAAAAATTGGAATTCACATCACAATCATCGCCGTTGCCATTTTTCATCAAGCAAAAACTGCAAAAACCGCAATTGCAAATCATAAAAACATCGAACCACTATCCCCTATCAAAACCGATGGCTTTTCAAGATCAAAAAAGAAAAAAATCGTCGTAATCACAGCAAAAACTAAAAACATTTTTGCAATATCTGGCTGTCAAACAAACGGAGAAATCGCCAAAAAAAACAAAAACCATCAAGATAAAGCGGCCAATCACGAAGTATTTCACGAAACTCAATCTGCCCAATTCATCGAATTTATCATTCAAATTATCCAAAAAAATACCAGAAAATCCGCAATCGGATAGAAATAATGCCCAAAAATTTCAATTCATCAAATATTTAAGTTTAAAACTCATCAAATCGGACTCAAAACCTCAGAAATTCAAATACCAGAAGCAATAATTATTCAGGCCGATAAAGCCTGAATTCAAAGTCTGAAAATCGGTGAAAGTCAATACCTATCATCAAAAAATGATGTTGCAACTAAAATAACCGATGCAAAAAAAAATCCTAAAATCTGTTTTGAAACTGGAAAAATTGCAAAAATAATTATAAAAAAAATTATTGGAATAATTATTCAAGCCGGATAAGGAACAGGGTTTCGCGAATATCAAAATTTTTTTGGATTATCAAGAAATCAAATTTTTGGAAAAATTTTTTTCACCAAAAAAATCCCGAACAATGTCAAAAAAATTGTTCAAAGTATTAAAAAAAAATTTTCATAAAGATTGAAAAAAACTCTTGATGAAAGAAAAAAATTTTGAAGCGATGATAAAAAATTTTCTGACATTTATTTTTTTAAATTTTCAATATCATTAATAATATTTTTTATTTTTTTTACAATTTTTTTCAATCTATTAAAAAAACTTTTTAAAATAATAACCTCTATAAAAACTATTTTAAAAATATCAAATTTTTTAATAAGAATAAAAATTATCTTTAATTTTTTCCAATCACTCCAATAATTTTTCCTTCAAAAAAGCTGGTTTTAAACCTCAAATTTCAGAAATTGTAAACCATTTTATATCATCTAATTCAATTTCTGCAAAATCTCAGACTCATCAAATAAAATCTTTTCAATTTTTTACCTCGAAAAAAAATTCAATATTATTTTTCTCTCAAGTTTCTCAAAATCTATTTTTTTCGTAAGAAAATTCGTGAACAAAAAGCATTTTTCAAATTTCTGCCTCAACTCATAATTCTTCAAAAAGTTCTCTTTTTATTGCAGTTTTTGACCTTTCTCACGGGTCAACTTTTCATCACGGAAGTGCATAAAAATCATTTCATTTATGTTTTACAAGCAAAATTTTATCTCAATCCAAAATTATCGCACGAACTCTAAAAATTGTTTCATTTCAATTCATTTTTTTGTTAATTTTATTTTTTTAAACTTCACCTCTGTCCTTCATCGCATCAAGTATTCTTTTCATAGAAACTATATAAGCTGCTGATCTCAAATGTGTTTTGTATTCTTTTGCAGTTTCAAAAACATTTTTAGCTGCATTTGTAATTTTTTTGTATAATTTATCAGAAACTTCTTTTTCTTCCCAATAAAAATTCATATTATTTTGCACTTGTTCAAAATAAGAAACCATTACTCATCAAGAATTTGCTAAAATATCTGGAATAATTATTATTCATTTTTTAAATAAAATTTCATCTCACTCTGGTGTTATTGGTCAATTTGCAAGTTCTAAAATATATTTTGCTTGAATTTTATCCGCATTTTCATCTGTAATCTGATTTTCTAGCGCTGCTGGAATAAGAATATCGCACTCTTTTTCTAAAATTTCTTTTGCTCATAATTTTTCTGCATCTAAATATTCTAAAACAGATTTTTTTTGAGATTTTATTTTTTCAATTTCTGAAATTTTTATTCAATTTTCATTAAAAATTCATCATTTTGAATCAGAAATTCATAAAATTTTTGCTCATTTTTCTTCTAAAATTTTTCAAGCTATCAATCAAGCATTTCATGCTCATTGAATAATTATTTTTTTTCATTCAATTTTATCATTTGATAATTCTAGAATTTTTTGTAAAACATAAACTCATCATTGAGCAGTTGCTGTTCATCTTCATTTAGATCATCAGCAAGTAAGAGGTTTTCAAGTGAAAGATCAAGGAGAATATTTTCATACTAATTTTGAATATTCATCCATCATCCAAGCCATAATTTGAGGATTTGTGTTTACATCAGGAGCTGGCACATCTTGTTCTGGTCAAATATATTTGTATAATTCTCTAACATATCATCTTGACAACCTTTCAATTTCTCATTGAGATAATTCTTTTGGATTTACAATAATTCATCATTTTCATCATCAAAGAGGAATATCAATAACAGCGCATTTAAAACTCATCCACATACTCAAAGCTTTTACTTCTGATTGACTTACATCTTGATGAAAACGAATTCATCATTTAAAAGGTCATCTTGCATTGTTATGCTGAGATCTGTACCCTGTGAAAAATCTAATTTTTCAATTATCCATTTTTACTGGTATATTAATCTCGATAATTCTTCTTGGATGAGAAATCATCTCGTATTTGTTATCATCTAATTTACATTCATCATATAAATTACAAGCTTCTCTAATTTGTCTTCTTGCATTTAAAAATGCATCGTTAATATTTTTTTCTAACATAATTTTTTATTTTTTATATTTTTATAAATGCTGGGTATTTAAAAATACTAGTCATAATTTATGGATATTTTTTATATTAAAATTATATAACCCTAGGGTTTAGAGTAAAATAGATTTTTTCCTACTCTAAATCCTTTTTTAAAACCCTTCCAACATATTTTTCAAAATATTTACCGGAAGTCAAACAATATTTAAAAAACACCCATCAATTTTTTTTACAAATTGCAAAGAAAATCACTCAATAGAAAAACCTCAACTTCTCCCCTGCCATTCATTTTTTTCAAGCCATTTTTCAACATCATTTTCCGTAATTTTTCACCAAAAAATTTTTGTTTCAACAATTTTTGAAATTTTTTTCACTTCTCAATTTTCCAAAATTTTTACAAGAGAAATTCAAGAAAATACAGATAAAACCTCATTGGAATAAGACAAAAGCATTTTTTTCGCATCATCTAAATCTTTCGGTTTAAAATAATTTCCATTTTTCGAATGAACTGGAAAAGTATCGCATCAAATAACAATTTTTCAAATATTATTTTTTGCAACATAAAACGCTTTTCACTCAGAAAAATCCAAAATATTCTCTTCCAAATTTTTATTTTCGTCCCAAATTTCATCAAAATTTGATGGAATTACTTCAAAATTTTCTGTGATATTTTTTAGCAAAATTTTTCTTCTTGGGCTCTGGGAAGCTAAAATTATTTTTTCCATAGCTTATTTTTTATTTTTTAAAACTTTACAACTCACTTCTCCAAAAAAAATCAATGCTTTTCCTTTTTCCCTTCTCACTTTTCAATCATTTGAATCACCTCAAAAATATTCTCCGAAGTAGTTCATTTTTTTAAATTTTTTTTATTCTCAAAAATTTTTTTAATCAAAATTTTTTTCAGAGAAATATCCAATTCATTAAAAAATTTTTTAGAAAATTTTTTTTGCTCAAAAAATTTTTGAAAAACCTGATTTTTATCAGAAAAATTTTCTTCAAAATCTAAAAATTTTTTTAACTTTTCAAATAAATTTTTTTCCAAATAAAAAAAATTTTCCTGAGAAATTTTTGCCATTTTTATCAAATTTTCTCAAAAATTTTTGTTTATTTTTTCCAATTCTGGAAAAATTTTATTGCGAATTTTATTTCTTGTAAAAAAATTTTCTGAATTTGTAGAGTCTTCTCGCCGTTTTAAATTATTTTTTTTCGCAAAATCCAAAATTTCCTGTTTTGAAAAATCCAAAATTGGTCGCCAAATTTTCATTCAAAAATTTTCTGAAAACTCCTTCATCGGCGAAAAATTCGCAGTTCACCTCAACATTTGCAAAAACAAAGTTTCAAC
>JAJOLG010000002.1 GCA_021129445.1 Candidatus Altimarinota bacterium
TCTGTTGCATCTCACGAATCAAGTCAAAAATTACATTCAATATCGTTATTTATTCAATCTCAATCAGAATCAATTCAAGAATCACAAGAATTGTCTGTTGGAATAGTGTATCAAGTTCATGGTTCATTTGGGTCCATTGGAAATGGGTCATCTTTGTCGTTATATCAATCTCAATCAGAATCCCAATCTCTTTCTCAATCTGTAAATCAATCTCAATCTATATCTCAAACATTATTTTGTCATAAAAAAATTTGAGCTTCTTCATTATTTAAAAGTCAGTCTCAATCAATATCAAAAGGTTTTGGAGAAAATGCATTCGCACCAGTAAAACTTGCAAAAGTTGAATCTGCATCAACTTTTCATTTTCAATATAAAATTCAATTTTGGTCTATCCAAGCTCAAAAATCTCAATTTAATTGATTTATATCTTTAATAAGTGCAGTATTTTGATTTACAGGGTCTTGTGTATTATTTGATTTTGTATCATGTGAAACCTGTATCCATCATAAATTTGTATCATAAATCCATCAAGAAAGCACAAAAACATATCAATTTGCAGTTACTTTTCTTCAAATTTTTACATTAAATTTATCTCAATACTTTAAAGAAACATCTCATGTTCAAGATGCTCAATCTGGATATAAAAATGCTCAATTTGTGTTATCTATTGAATAATCATCATTGATTTTCAAATTAAAATTTCAAAAATCCAAATAATTCGTTGAATCGTGTTTTAAATATGCCTCGTTTTTTTGAGCAAAAATATTTGTTCATAAAACATTAAAAAACATCGCAAATAAAAGAATATTTGCAAAAAATTTTCTGTGTATTTTTTTGTTTTTCATAATTTTTTGTTTTAATTTTTTCTTTATTATACCTTTTTTTTCTTAAAAAAAAAGTAAAAATTTATTTTTTTATTAAGATTTTTATTTGAATTCAATCATCAAATTTTTTTGAAACTGCTCAAAAAAATTTAAATTTTCAAAAGAAATTTTTTCAGAGTGTTTTTTGGATTTTTTCCAAGTTTAAAAATATTTTTTCTTCTGAAAAAATATTTTTTGGTAAAAATTGATTTAAATCTGCTTGTTGAAGAGAAAATTTTGATTTTTTAAAATTTTTTTGTTCATTAAATATTTTTTCTCATTTTTCTTTTAAAATAAATAAATCTCAATTATTTTTTTCTTCCAAAAATATTTTTTCTCAAAATTGTTTTTGCAGTAAAAGATTTATTTCAAAATTTTTTTCATCAAAAATTTCTCGTCAAATTTTAGCAATTTGAGGATTTTTTTCTTCTAAAATTTCAAAATTTTTTTCCAGTTTTTTTTGAAAATTTTTTCAGTAAAAAATTGCAAAAGTGTTTTTTGGATTGAATTTTAAGTTAAATTTTTCTTTTTTTTGAAAGTTTAAATTTTTTGTTTTTTCATAAAAAATTTTTTTTGAAAATCAGTAAAAAATTCATTTAATTTCATCTCAATCTTGCCAAAAAGTAAATCATCAAGATTTAAATTTTTCTGAAATTAGCGGGAAAAAATCTCAATTTTGTAAATTTGCGTATCAAAAAATAAAGTTTCAAAAAATTGTTAAATTGTTTTTAACTTTTAAAAAATTTTTTTCATCATTTAAAATTTCTCAATTTTTAATATCGTTGATGAAATTTTGTAAAATTTTTTTGTCTTTTGAGCAGAAAAGATTTTGCTGATTTTGCTGACAAAATGGAGCAGGGGAGTTTTCTGAAATTAAAAAATTATTTTTTTTGATAACTTTTTTTTCTTTTCAAATTGATATTTTTTTCAAAAATTTTATTGAGTTTTTTTCACTTTTTGTCAAAAGTGCATCAATTTTTTTTCATTGATAAAAAATTATTGCTCATTTTTTAAAATTCATTTCATCCAAATATGATGTAAAAAATGGCTGATTTTTTCATAAAAATCCTCAAAATTTATCAAAATTTTTTAAATCAAATTCAATAATATAATCAATATTTTTTGAAACATTTTTGTAAATATGTCAATCAAAAAATATTTTGTAAAAAATGTATCATCACAAAAAAAGCAGTAAAATTCAGAAAAAAATAATTCAGTTGATTAAAAAGTTTTTTTGTAATTTTGTGTTCATAAATTTTTTTGAAAAAATATCGAAACATTAAATGAATGCAAAATATTTTGTATCAAAAAAAAATTTTTTAGAGATTTTGTAAAATATTTTTGTATAAAAGCGATTTATTTTTCCATTGTATGGAGTTTAAATTTTTATTTAAAATTTTTATTGACTTTAAAAATATTTTTACTAAATTTTTTTGGCATTTAAAATTTTCGGATTTTTTTGCAGAAAATTTCTATGGAGAGATGGCAGAGTGGTCGAATGCGACGGTCTTGAAAACCGTTGTGGGGCAACTCACCTAGGGTTCGAATCCCTATCTCTCCGCCAGTAAAATTTAAAATTAAGATAGCTGAGTTTAAAAAGGCAACTTCTCAGTTCTTTTAATTTAAAGAATTTAAATGGGTCGATATCAGAGTGGTCAAATGAGACGGGCTGTAAACCCGTTGCCTCCGGCTTCGAAGGTTCGAATCCTTCTCGGCCCACCATTTTAAGATGAAGATTTGATTTTAAAATAAGTTAGAAAGAGAACCGTAGGTTCGTTATGAGGAGCGGAGATTGTTTAAAAAAATGAGCGGAGCGAAATTTTTTTAAAAAAATCGTATAGACGAATAGTCGCGGAGCGAAATCCTTCTCGGCCAACCATTTAAAATACAAATTTGATTTTCAAAACAAATCATTTTTGGCTCGATAGCTCAGTTGGTAGAGCAAAGGACTGAAAATCCTTGTGTCCCCGGTTCAAGTCCGGGTCGAGCCACCATTTTTAATTTAAAATACGAATTTTTATTCGTATTTTTTTATTACACAAAAATTTGATTAAAATAAAAAAAATATATATTTTGTGGAAAATTAAAAAATAATTTTTTATTATGGGAATTATGGAAATAGATTTTTTGAATATTTTGTATCTAGTTTTATCGGTTTGTGCAATTGTTTTGACAATTTTTTTATCAGTTTTTTTGATAAGATGAATAAAATTGATTTGAAATTTAAACAAAATAATTTGAGCAATGAATACGATGATTGATATGGCAAATGCTTTTTTAATCAAGCCTTTACAGGTTTTGGAATTTATTATTGAACATTTATGAAAATTTTTATGAAATTCTGATAAATCTGATAAATCTGATAAAATTAAGAATAAAAAATAATTTTATTTTAAAATAAAATTTTTTAAATCGTGAAAAAAATTTAAAAATTACAAAAATAAAAATATGCTAAAAAATTTTTTTAACAAAAAATGAGAAACTTTGATTGAAATAATGATTGCAATTGTTATTCTTTCTACTGTTTTAATTGCAGTTTCTAATGTTTTGTGAAATTCTAAAATTACAGCAAAGTCTTCTGAACAAAGAATTGAAGCAGTGGCTCTTGCGAAGGAGGGGTTGGAGATTTTTAGATATGTCAGAAAAGAGAATTACATGCAATATTCTGATAAAAAAAGGATTTGTTGGAATTTTGTTATAGATAATGATTGATCTACAAATCCTGCATTGCGGAATTATTGAAATTGAACGCTTGAAGCAGATTGATCTTGATGAGATGATGATAAAGAATGTGAGGAAAATAGTGATTCTTCAAAAGCCTGATCAGCAAATTACATTTTTGAAGATTGAAAAATGTATTTACCTTTGCAAAATTTATCAGATTCTAGTTATTGAAGATTTTTTTTGAGTTCAAAATGACAAGATTTGAATGAAATTTGGGTAAAAAAAGATGATTGAGATGTTTATTCCGATTTAGTAATTTTTCAATTATGTAGACATAAAGATACTTGACTTATAATGTCTTGTGAAAGTATGTGATTTGCAGATGATAAAAAAGAAAAGTTGCCATATTTTAGAGTTTTGAAAATGGAGTATGTGAATCATTTTTGAGAAAAATGTTCTTGAACAAATGGCTGTGACACAACAAAACCAAAATCTTTAAATCAGATTAAAGTAACTTCAACTGTTATTTGGTCATCTTGACCTTGAATTCAAAGTGTTGATTTAACAACAATTTTTACAGATTACGAAGACAGGGGTGACAGAGAAAGTTAAAAAATTTTTTGCAAGTGATAGAAAAATTTTTTAAATTCAGAGAAAATCTGAATTTTTTTTATCAAAAAATAAAATATTTTAATGAAATTACCAGAATTATTATTGCCAGCAGGAGATATAAAAAAAGCATATTATGCATTTGAATATTGAGCAGATGCGATTTATTGCGGGGTGCCAATGTTTGCGCTTCGTACTCGTGCAAATGTTTTTACAGAAAAAGATATTGCGGAAATTATTGATTTTGCGAATAAAAATGGTAAAAAAGTTTACATAACTTTAAACTGATTTCCTCATCAAAATATGATTCCTGCTTTAAGAAAGCATTTAGAATTTTTGAAAAATGCAAAACCGCATTGAATTATTTTGGCTGATGCATGAGTTTTAGGGTTGGCAAATGAAATTTGTTCAGATATTGATAAACATTTATCCGTGCAGGCTTCAACGGTTTCCGAATCTTGAATTAGATTTTGGGCAAAAAATTGAGTGAAAAGGATTATTTTGGCAAGGGAAATTGCAATAAAAGAGGTGAAAAAAATTCACGAAATGTTTCCAGAAATTGAGCTTGAATATTTTGTGCATTGAGCAGTTTGTATGGCATATTCTTGAAGGTGTTTGCTTTCAAATTTTATGGCGCAAAGAGATGCAAATCGCTGAATGTGCGCGCATTCTTGTCGTTGGAATTATCAAGTTTTTGATGAGGAGTGAAGAAAATTTGATTTATCAGAAAGGGAAAAAACTCAAAAAGAGGATTGAAATTTGGAAGGTCAAGAGTCATTTTTACCGTGATTTATTGTAGATTCAATCGATTGAAAACCGATTTCAATTCGTGAATTTGAAAAAACTCATATTTGGGAAGAAGAGCAGAGAATGTGAGAATTTATACCAGTTGAGCAAGATATTCACTGAACTCACATTATGTCGTCAAGAGATATGTGTATGATTGAATATTTGAAAGAAATTATAGACTCATGAGTTTGCTCGTTGAAAGTCGAGTGAAGAAATAAAACTTTTTACTATGCAATTTCAGTTGCAAGGGCTTACAGAAAGGCTTTGGACGACATTGCAGAATGAAAAGAATTTGATAAAAATTTATGGAAAGAAATTCATGCGACAGCAAACAGGTGATTTTTTGCATGATTTGTGAACTGAAAACCAAAATCTGAATGACAACAATATGAAGCAAATCGCTCAACCGCTGATTTTGAATTTGCATGAGTTGTTGTGAATAAAATTTGAAAATGATACATTGTTTGAGATTGAGATTTTTTCTGATTTCCAAAATGACATAAATTTGAAGAAAATTTTTTGATTGTTGAGCCAAAAAATCGTATTGAAAAAAATTCTGAATTGATTTTAGTTTGAAAAAAAATTCCTGATGATAAAAAATTTTTTGTTGAAAAAATAATTTTTTGATGAAATGAAGCCGATGTTTTACATTGATGAAATTGAAATTGACTGATTTGAGTGTCTGATGAAATTTTTGAAACTGCAAAAGAATGAAGTATTTTGAGACAAGTTGTGAAAAATGAATGATTGAAAAAATAAAATTTTTTTATGAATCAAAAAATAGTTGCAGAGCCATTGCAAAAAATTATTGATAATTTTAAATCTTTACCGTGAATTTGAGAAAAAACTGCCCAAAAATTGGCATTTTTTTCTGTTAAACAAAGCGAAGATTTTTTAGGTGAGTTTTGAAAAAATTTTTCTGATTTGAAAAAAAATATTACAGAATGTGAAAAATGTTGTAATTTTACGGAAAAAAATCCAAATGAAGAAAAAAATTTTTGTGAATTTTGTAAAAAAATTTGAAGGGATGAAAAAATTTTATGTGTGGTTGAAAATCCATTTGATATTTTTCCAATCGAAAAATCTTGAATTTTTAAGTGATTTTATCATATTTTACATTGAGTAATTTCGCCAATTGACTGAATTTTTGCAGAAAATTTGAGGATTTGAAAATTACTTGAAAGGTTGAAAAATGAAAATTTTGAAGAAATAATTTTAGCGATAAATCCGAGTTTAGAAGGTGAGGCGACAGCAATTTATATTTCAAGAAAAATTCAAGAAATGTGAGTTTCTGTGAAGATTACAGCACTTGCGAAAGGTATTTCTGTTGGTGGGGATTTGGAATATACTGATGAATTGACGGTGAAAAAAAGTTTGGAGAATAGAGTGAATGTGTAGGGTTTTTATGATTTTGATTTAAATCAATTGTTTTTCAAATTTATCAAATAACTTCCAAAAATTCTTCCTCTCATATCAATTTTACTCATAATCTTTTTCATTTCTCATATTTTTCCCCAGAACTTTCACCGAAAAGCACAAAATCTGTATTTTTTGATACCGAAGAAGAAACTTTTCATCATCTTTCTTTGATGATTTTTTTTGCATCTTCCCTTGAAAATTTTTTCAAAGCTCAGGTTAAAACAAAAATTTTTCCTTCAAAAATTTGCTCCAAATTATTTTCAATTTTTTCAATTTGTGGATAAACTCAATATTCTTCAAGTTTTTGTAGTAATTTTAAATTTTTTTCTTCTGTGAAAAATTTTTTTATTGATTTAAAAATTTTTTCTCAAATTCATTCCAAGTTTGAAATTTTTTCCTCTTCTTCCAAGATTTTTTTAGAAATTTTTGATAATTTTAAAATTTTTATTTCTTTAAAAATTTCTTTTTTTTCTGTATTTTCTCATAAAATATCAAACATTGAAATTTGTTCAGTGTTTTTTTGCTTTTCTTCTCAAATTTTTATTTTTAAAGTTTCAGAATTCATATTTTTGCTCAAAAATTTTCACAAGATCTCAGCAGATTCCTTTCAAGTAAAAGGAATTCAAATTGCAAAAAGGAATTTTGAAATTTGTGGATGTTTTGATTGTTGGATTGACTCAATTAAATTTTTGATTTTTTTCTCTTTAAAAAGCGGAAGTCAGACCAAATCTCATTCTTGAAGTGAAAAAATATCGGAAAAATCTTCAATAATTTTATTTTCAATCAATAAATCCAAAACTTTTTCTCAAAGCCCTTCAATATTCAGTCAATCACGGCTCGTAAAATGTGCCAAACTTCTCAAATGCCTTGTTCAGCATTTTGGATTTTCGCATTTATATGCTACTTCTCACTCATTTTTTACAATTTTTGAATCACAAACTGGACAATTTTTTGGTGGAAAAATCTTTTTCGTTTCCTTTGGTCTAAGTTCCGGAATGATTGATTTGATTTTTGGTATAATATCTCAGGCTTTTTCAATAATTGCAGTGTCTCAAATTCTCACATCGAGTTTTTCAATCTCGTCAAAATTATGTAAAGTTGCCCTTGAAATTGTCGATCAAAGTAGTTCAAATGGCTTCATAATCGCAACTGGTGTGATTGCACCAGTTCTTCAAACTTGATAATGAATATCTAAAATTTCAGATTGCGCAACAGATGCTGGAAATTTGTATGCAACAGCCCGGCGGGGGGATTTTGCAGTAGATCAAAGTCTTTTTTGGATTTCTTTGTCATTGATTTT